>JAKAGE010000004.1 GCA_021817655.1 bacterium | reverse complement strand
CGATGTGGGACCGCTTTTCAAAAAGAAAAAATTCCTCGACATCGCGAAATATAACGTTCGCGACATCCGTGCCACCCGCGAACTCTATGCCAAGTGGGAAGAATATCTGCAGTTCTAGGTTTGCATCGGCTGATTTTAGAAAACGTTAATGGCGGAGCGGTATGATATGGGCGTGGCAATGATACGCTCGTTCCTGACGGCCCATAAGCGCGAGACGCTTTTCAGCGCGATCTTCTTTTTTGCCGCCTCGCTCAGTTTCGGGCTAGGATACAGCGCCGACCAGGCGATGAACGGCAGACCGATCGTCATAGAGCGATGCCCGACAAATGCGCCGGCGGCAGTTGATGATCAAAACGGACCGCTGCGGAGCGGTCCGTTTTGATCATCGTGCCGTGGTCGTGCGAACGGCGCTATTTATGCGCGGGCGCAGCGACCGCGCTTGCGACGGGCGTCGCAGGGCTTGGCGCCGTACCCTTTGGTGACGATGCGCCGCTGTTATTGCCCGGCTGGTCATTTGCCGAAAGGTTCGCCGTCGAGGGAGCGGGGACCGGAGCCGATTTTGGCTTTCCCGATCCGACATTCCCGCCGGACGAAACCGTCTTGACCGGCTCCTTCTTTTCCGGCCAGAACAATATCGCGAGGATCGCGATCACAAGCAGGACAATGACGATCGTCGGCCAATGATCTTTTGTGAACGACCATACCGACGATACCTGCGCGGTCTGTGTCGCTGGCGCAGGATTCGCTGACGGCTGCACTGCCGGCTGAGCTGCCGGTTGCGCCGCCGGCGTCGGATTGACGTTCACCGATACGGAGGGCGCCGTGTTGGCGGCGACCGCCGAGCCCGAATTCGCCACTGGCGTTCCCGCCGGTTGCTGAGCGATCGGCGCTGAAGCGCCCGATGCTGCCGTGCCGTTCTGGATCCCGGCAGAAGAAGCGCCATCGATCGTTCCTGCAATGGCGACGAGCGTATCCTTCATGCTGCCAAGGGTGGCGGCAACCTGGGATTGCTGCGCCGAAGTAAGCGACGTCTGAGCGGAAATCGAAGCACTCAATTGCGACAGCATTGCCGCGAGCGTGCCGAGCGTACCGTTCATTGCGGTCACCTGCGCCGGCGTAAGCCCGTTTGCGGCGGCCGAAGCCCCTGATTGCGCCGTTCCCGTGCCGGCAGGCTGATTCGCGGCCGAAACGGCGTTTGTGCCGTTATCCCCGGCCGGGATCATTCCCGCCTGCATCTCGAGATTCACAAGCTGGGCCTTTGCAACGCTCAGTTGCTGCTCAAGCGCTGCGGTCTCGGCCGGCGTAAGCTGGCTCGTCCCCGCGGCGGTCTGCGCATGGGCGATGCCGACCATATGCCCTCCATAGCTCCCTATTGCAAATACTGCTGCTGCCAACACGCCGAAGAAAAACAGTCTTTTCATCATGGTATTCGAGTGAGTAAAGGTTAGTTGGTTGATGTACGACCTGCAATAAATGACGGCCTTTGGAAAATATAAGGCTGTCAAAGAGCAGAGGGATATTACAAGTTTCTGCCTATAGTATACATCACCGGCCGCGCAAAAATGCAAGCCTCATTTTCAGACCCCAATTTCATCATAAATCGGGAAAATTGTCGCCCTCTTCCCCGGGCGCAACGCTCGGCGCTATCCTTCGAGCCGCTGAAGATCCTGCAGGACCTCTTCTGCGTGCTTTTCGGGCTTCACATCGACATAGATCTTTTCGATCGTGCCGGTCGGATCGATCAGAAACGAGGAACGGAGCGTTCCCTCGTATTCCCGTCCCATGAAACTCTTCTTTCCCCACACTCCATAATGGTTGATCGCCTTCTTGTGGGGATCGGCAAGGAGCGTGAAGGGCAGATGATATTTCTCCGCGAACCGCTTATGGCTTTCCACCGAATCGGCGCTCACGCCGAGAACTTTGATGTTGAGGGATTCAAAATGAGGGAACGCGTCACGGATGCTGCATGCTTCCTTCGTGCATCCCGGCGTATCATCCTTGGGATAGAAATACAGCAGGACCCATTGTCCGCGATAATCAAAAAGCGAATGCTCCCTCCCGTCCTGGTCGGGGAGGGTGAAATCGGGAGCTTCCGTGTTGGGTTCGAGGGGTTCCATGTTGGTCGCGGAGGCGCCGCGCCTCCCGCTTCTATAGTACCACACCGACGATTGCCATTTAACATCCTTTTTGCTATAATCGTGGCATTAGGTCGAAACGAGCCCGCACTGCCGGGCTCTCAATTTTGAACAATATGGATCTTAGGAACATCGCCATCATCGCACACGTCGACCACGGCAAAACGACCCTCGTCGATGCCTTATTGAAGCAATCCGCCGGATTCAAAGAGAAGACCGGCGATCCGTCCGAGCTCATCATGGATTCGAACGAGCTCGAGCGCGAGCGGGGGATCACCATTTTCTCAAAGAACGCCGCGGTCGTCTACAAAGGAACGAAGATCAATATCGTGGACACGCCGGGCCACGCGGATTTTGGCGGCGAGGTGGAGCGCATCATGCGCATGGTGGACGGCGTCCTGCTTCTCATCGACGCCAAGGAGGGGCCGATGCCACAGACGAAGTTCGTCCTTCGCAAAGCGATCCAGGCCGGACACAAAGTGGTCGTGGTCATCAACAAGATCGACAAGCCGGATGCCCGCGCGGAGTGGGCCCTTAATGCGGCCTACGACCTCTTCTTCGAGCTCGATGCCACCGAGGAGCAGATCGAGTTCCCCGTCATCTATGCCGCCGCGCGCGAGGGAAAGGCGGGGCTGATGAACGATCTTTCGAAAATGACGGACATCGCGCCGGTCTTCGAAACGATCGTGAGCTACCTTCCTGCGCCAACGCCGGGCGATATCGCGACGACGCAGATGCTTACCGTAAACCTCGCCAACGACAACTACAAAGGGAAGATCGCGATCGGAAGGCTGTACTCCGGCACGCTGCGCAAGAACTCGCCGATCGTACACATCACGCGCGGAGGAGAGGTCAAAAAAGCGCAGCTCACGTCCGTGATGCTCTTTGAGGGACTTGGCCGCGTCGAAGTGGAAGAGGCGCAGGCGGGGGATATCGTCGCGATCGCGGGCATTCCGGATGTTTCGATCGGCGAGACGATCGCGGACGCGGACCATCCCGTCGCACTCCCGACGATCCATATCGATGAACCCACGATCAAAATGACCTTCAGCGTGAACACCTCACCGTTCCGCGGCAAGGAAGGAAAGTTCACCACTTCGCGCAACCTGAAGGATCGCCTCGAGAAAGAGCTCGAGACGGACGTGGCGCTTGCGGTCACGCCCACGGATGCCACGGACCGATGGGTGGTCGCCGGAAGGGGCGAGCTACACCTCGCGATCCTCATCGAGAAAATGCGCCGCGAAGGATTCGAGCTCGAAGTGTCCAAGCCGCAGGTCATCTATAAGGAGGAGGGCGGCGCGCGGACGGAGCCGATCGAACTTGTATCGATCGAAGTGCCGGAAGCGTATTCGGGCACGGTGATCGAGATGTTCGGCAAACGGCTCGGCATCATGAAGAATATGCGCGTGGACGACAAAGGGGTCGCGTTTCTCGACTTCGACGTCCCGACGCGGGGGCTCATCGGCATCCGCAACAAATTCCTGACAGCGACCAAGGGCACCGGCATCATGAATACGCTGTTCCTCGGTTATGAACCGTACAAAGGGGACATCACGTCGATCCCGCACGGCTCGATCGTCGCATCCCAGCAAGGCGTGTCGAACAACTATGGACTCGTGACCGCGCAGGGCCGCGGAACGCTCTTTATCTCCGCCGGCGTGCCGGTGTACGAAGGCATGGTAGTGGGAGAGAACGCCAAGGAAGGGGATATCATCGTGCACGTTGCGCGCGAAAAGGAGCTCACGAACTTCCGGGCCAAGAACGAAGGGCTCGCCGACCAGCTTGAGGTGCCGCGCACCATGGGGCTCGAGGACGCGCTGGATTACATCGCCGACGACGAGCTGGTGGAGATCACTCCGCAAAGCGTGCGCATCCGCAAGAAGTATCTGACGGAGAACGAGCGGAAGAAGGCGAAGAGCGGGTAGGGAGCATTTGAAATGGAGCAGCGCAATACTGCTCCATTTTTATTACCGCATTTAATTATCCACAACTACGAGGGTTGATGTGGTACTATGGAATATATATGAGGGAACGCCCGCTTGTTCTTCTGCTCGATGACGAAGAGGATTTCCTTGAGATCGCTTCGACCCAACTGCGTTCGAAAGGATTCGAGACGGTCATCACACACAGCGTTCCCGAGGCGCTCGCGAAAGCCGAAGAGCTTTTGCCGGACCTCATCCTGAGCGATATCTATATGCCGCCGGGACCGAATGGGTGGGATTTTGCGCTTGCAGTACGGCAGGACCCAAAATTAAAAGATGTGAAGTTCGCATTCTTCACGAGCCTCCGAGATCCAATAATGGAACTCTCGCGGTCAAAATCGGCTCCTTTTCTCATTCAACTGAAAACGATCCCGGCGTTCAGCAAGACCGATGACGTACTTGATCTTGATCGAAAGATAAGCGACTTACTTTCCCATGCAACCTCATAAATTGAACGCGGAACGTCTTCCAGAGCGGATGCAGCGACTTTTTGAGCGAAAAAAGTCCTTATTCTGGGAACGGGAACGCGAAAATCGCGCACTCGCTCTCTTTCATCAAACAGCAGCGCACGTTCCGGCATATAAGGATTTTCTCAAAAAAAACCGCATCAGGCCCGAAAAGATAAAAACATTTGCCGACTTCCAAGCTGTTCCCCCTATTAATAAGCAAAATTATTTACGAAGCTATCCGCCAGAAAAACTTATATGGGGCGGAAAATATGCCGAAGGTTCGTATGTATGGACGGCGACTTCTGGTTCGACTGGTACGCCCTACTTCTTTCTTAGAAACGAAGAACTGGATGCCCGCTACTCCGTCATTATAGAAGAATTCTTTCGAAATGCCGGTTTTGGAAGTGGATCGACGCTTGTAATACTGGGATTCGCCATGGGAATATGGAGTGCCGGAATAATGACGTATCGCGCATTCGAGATTGCGGGAAAACGCCTTGGTCGCCACGTATCAATAATCACCCCCGGCGTAAACAAGCCTGTGATTTTCAGCGCATTTGAAAAACTGTCGCCGCACTTCGATCATACGGTCTTTGTCGGCTATCCTCCATTCGTAAAGGATGTCGTCAACGAAGCGGTCCTGAGCGGCATCCCGATCAAAAATCTCGGACTGAAGATCTATTTTGCCGGAGAAACATTCGCCGAACCATTCCGGAAATACATAGCATCAGAGACCGGGATCAAGAACCGATATCGGGATATTTTCAACGTCTATGGAAGCGCGGATCTCGGTGCGATAGCATTTGAAACGCCGTCCTGCGCCTATATCCGGGAACAGGCGCTGCGACGGAAGGATATTTTCCACGCGCTTTTCCCAAATATCGAAAAGGCCCCTACACTGCTCCAATACAATGCGTCATACGTCTGCTTCGAATCCGTCGATAGCGAGATACTTGTCACCGGCGACAACGCGCTTCCCCTCGTACGCTACAGCATCAGCGATCATGGTGGTGTTTTTTCTGCAAAAGATATCATTGAGCGACTCGGCTCTTTCAATATCGGAAAACATACCCTGGAAAAAGCAACGAAAGCGAAGTTTCGCGAACTTCCATTTGTTTACGTATATGAGCGCAGCGATTTTTCGACAAAATTATATGGCGCGATTGTTTATGCGGAAAATATACGGGAAGGACTTGGGCATCCGTCATTGGCCAACCATGTAACGGGTAAATTCACGATGACGACGAGATCGAACGCAAAGCACGATGAATATCTCGAGATAAATGTCGAATCCCGTCGCTTCGCAAAAATTTCTCGGGAAGTAAAAGCTTTGGTCCTCAAGCGTATCATGGATGCGCTCATCCAAAGGAACAGCGAATATCGAAACAACTATCATGCATTAGGGCGGAAGGTCGTCCCCGCTATCGTTTTCTGGAACTATGAGGATCCGCTTTACTTCAAGCCGACCGGCAAGCAGCAGTGGGTCCTGAAAAAGCGATCAAAATGAGCATGCCGACATCACCGCTCGAAAATAAGCTCGCTGCAAATAACGATATAGTTTCTATTCCCTCGATTTTTGATCTCTCGACGGAAAGCGATCGAAAAAAAGTGGGGCATCTATTCGATACCGGCAGCATCCGAAGGGTCGTTGACGACTTTGAAGAACAGGTAAGGGAATTGTTCGCAATTCGCAATCCTTCGGATGTATATCGACCCGATTTTTTTGAAAAGGTGAATCGCCATATCGAAGAGCGGAAAACCGCTATGCCGCTCTGGCAGCAGGGGAAATGGGTATTTTTCCCCTGGTTGTCCACGCTGACGCATATTTTGGACGACGAAGATTTCCAGCGAGTGAGAACCGCGCGGAATAGAAATCTTATCCGCGAAGAGGAACAGGCGGCATTCTACAATGCAGTGATCGGAATCGGTGGACTGAGCGTGGGAAGCAGCGTAGCGCTTTCCGTTGTTCTGCAGGGAGGGGCGAAGCATATCCGCCTTGCGGATTTTGACAGGCTTGCTCTTTCGAATATCAACCGAATCCGCTCTGGCGTGCAAGATCTTGGTTCCAGAAAGGTGGAAATGACCGCGCGTCAGATATATGAACTAAATCCCTATGCCATCGTAGAGATTTTCCCCAATGGATTGGCCAGGGAAAATCTCGATCGGTTTGTTGGAGGCCCTCCGAAACTCGATGTCATCGTGGACGAACTGGATGATGTTTCAATCAAATATCTGATCCGCGAAAAAGCGAAGCAGTACCGCGTGCCTGTTGTGATGGGTGCCGATAACGGAGATAATTCCGTATTAGATATCGAGCGTTACGATCTGGATCCCTCGCTTCAGTTCTTCCACGGACGACTCGGCGATGTTTCTTATGATGAACTGAAATCGCTCGATAAGTTCGATATCGGCAGAACCATCACAAAGCATATCGGGCCAGAAAATATCACAGCACGCATGCAGGAATCCCTGCTCGCCATGGGAAAAACGATCGTTTCCTGGCCGCAATTGGGCGGAGCAGCATGGATCAATGGGGCTGCGGTTGCATATTGCATCCGGAAAATCGTGACGGGACAGCCGCTCGAGGACGATCGCGCAATCATTTCCGTCGACGAGAAGCTCCTTCCGGACTATCATTCTGACGCCGCAAGAGAGAAAAGGGAAAATACCGCTGAATCATTCAGAAAAATGTTCGGCCTATGAAACATGGAGAAGAACGATCTCGCTAAAATCCTTGACGCGGCGGTGCGAGCGCCTTCTGGCGAGAATTGCCAACCGTGGCGATTTCGATTCGAAAAGGATGCGCTCTACCTGTTCAATATTCCCGAACGTGACCGCTCTCTTTATAATTTCCGCCAATATGGTTCGCTGGTCTCGCATGGAGCGGTGATCGAGAACATTTCCATCGCGGCGTCGTCGCTCGGCTACGCGACGGCCATCCAAACATTTCCGGTGTCGTCCGATCCCGATTGTACGGCTCGGATCGAATTTTTTCGCGCTCCGTCCGCACCAAAGGATGCGCTCTATGAGAGCATCCCGCTCAGAGCAAGTAACCGGACAAAATACGATCCCAACCATTTGCTCGATCCGGAAACCGAAAAATTCATCAGCACCCAAGCATCATCTATTGGCGGAGAACGGCTGATTCTGGTGAAAGAAAAAGAAGGGAAAGCCCGCCTTGCCCGGGCGATGAGCTACGGAGACAAGTTGCTCTTTAAAAATCGTCATATTCATCATTTTCTATTCGATCATATCCACTGGACAATCGATGATGCGCTCAAGGCGCAAAGCGGTTTCTATTTCAAAGAATTAGGGCTGACGCGGGAGCAAATGGCGATATTCAAAATCCTTCGCCATGAACCAGTGCGGCGACTATTGAGCGCGATCGGATTCGCTTCGCTTGCGGCGGCCGGGAATGCCTCGGTTTACGCGGAATCGTCAGCCATTGGAGCGGTCATTTCGCCCGAGAGCACCCCCAAAAACTTCATTGATGCCGGACGATTCATGGAGCGAGTTTGGCTTGCGGCAACGGCAACTGGATACGACGTTCAATTATTGACCGCCGTACCGTTTTTTGCCCAACGAGCAAGAGAAAATGAAACAGAAGGGTTTTCCCGCCTTCAAATCAAAGACATTCTTGCGTCATACAAGGAAATCGAGCGGGGGCTCGGAATAAAAGAAGGGGTTATTACTCTCATGTTCCGTATAGGAAAAGGGGCTCCTATTCCGCACCACTCGTTCCGCGCGGAGCCCATCCTTGAATATATCGGATAAAAATATGGCAGAAACATTATTTTCACACCTTGATGTTTTGACGGTCGCAATTACTGTGGCCGCGATCAGCATCCTCGGGTTTGTGGTGTTTTTCAACGACCGCACGAGTATAACGAACAAAAGCTTTCTTGGCCTTGCTCTCGCCGGCTCAGCATGGAGCATTACCAATTATCTCAGTTATCAATTTTCTTCTCCCGCACTGCTCATCTGGCTGTTCCGATTCGTCCTTTTCTTTGCACTTGGCTATACATTCATGCTTTTTCAGTTTTTTTACGTATTCCCTCTGAAAAAAATGCGATGGCCGAAATGGTACACAAGAGGCCTCCTTCCTGTTCTTTTTTTTGCAGAATTGCTCACGCTTTCTCCCTACACCTTTACCGGACTTGAAGCGCTGCGAACAGCAGGGACTGTTTCCGTGGCCCAGCCGGGAATCGGCATGGCGGTGTTCGGCATACTCATCCTTTTCGATATCGTCGGAGCATTCGTGGTCCTTGCGGGCAAACTACGCCACGCCCCCCAAGGAGAACGGGCTCCGTATGCATTGGTGCTCGCCGGAGCGATCATCACGTTCACGTGCCACATCATTTTCAATTTTATCCTTCCCGTCTTCTTTAATGCCACGCAATTCCTTCAATTCGGGGGGGTGCTTGTTATTCCACTCATCGCATTCACGACCTACGCAATCGTCCGCCACCATCTGTTGAATATCAAGGTCTTTGCCGCTGAAGCGCTGACGTTTTTCCTTGCGATCGTTACGTTTGGCCAGGTCATTATCGCGACAAAAATCATTACGATCATTTTTCAGGTCATCGCATTTATTCTTGTCCTCATCTTCGGCATCCTCCTTATCCAAAGCGTCCAACGCGAAGTGGATCAGCGCGAGGAACTGGAGCGGCTCAATAAGAAGATCGAGGCAGACAAGGAAGAGCTCGAGGAGCTTTCGCGCTTCAAAAGCCAGCTCCTTTCGCTTGCGTCGCACCAGATCCGGTCTCCGCTCGCCGCAATGAAAGGATTCATCGCGCTCATCCAGAGCGGCGCCTACGGTGAAGTGAACGATAAAGTGAAAGAAACGCTCGGCAAAGTCCAAAAATCAGCCGATGACCTGATCGGTCTCATCAACACGCTGCTCGACGTGCGCAAGGTGGAGGAAGGAAAAATGGAGTATGCGTTCACCAAGGAAGATCTCGTGCCGCTCGTGAAGGGGATCGTTGACGGCATCCAGCCGCTCGCAATGGCGAAAAAACTCACGCTTACCGCAGAATTGCCGGCCACGCCGGTCATGGCGAGCATCGACCACGAGAAGTTCAAGCAGGTGGTGCAGAATCTTGTCGACAACGCGATCAAATATACGCCGAGCGGATTTGTGAAGGCATCGCTCGCGGTCGCCGGCGGAAAGATCTCCATCAGCGTAAGCGACTCCGGACTCGGCATACCCGCGGACCTCGTCCCGCATCTCTTTGAGGAATTCATCCGCGACGAACGGGTCAAGAAGGAGATCCGCGGCACGGGCCTCGGGCTCTATATCGCTCGCAGGATCACCGAAGCGCATGGCGGCACGCTGACCGCCACCTCGCCGGGAGAGGGGAAGGGGAGCACGTTCACCGCGACGATCCCGCTCGCGGCATGATAGAGGAAAGCAGGTAAGGTATACTGTACCCATGCCGAATATCCCCATCCTCGTCGCCTTCATTGCCGGCATTGTGTCATTCCTGTCGCCGTGTATCCTGCCGATCATTCCAGGGTTCCTCGCATATCTCGCCGGGGAGTCGACGTCCGGACCGCAACCATCCCGCGCCGGCATCTTTCTGAACAGCCTGTTTTTTGTGCTCGGGTTCGGGATCGTGTTCGCCCTGCTCGGCGTCCTTTTGAACGGCGCGCTCGCGCACGTGGCATACGCCACGCAAACATGGCTCGCATGGATCGGCGGCACGATCGTCATTTTCTTCGGGCTCTATCTGATGGGATTTTTTCATGTCAGATTCCTCGAGTACGACCACACGCTGAATGTGCGGGTGAAACTCCGCTCAAGGGCGCTCACATCCCTGCTTTTCGGCTTCGCCTTCGCTGCAGGATGGACGCCGTGCGTAGGACCGGTCCTCGGGGGCATCATCGGCATCGCGGCATCCGCGCCCGGCGAGGCGTTCTGGCTACTCCTTGCATATGCACTGGGACTCGGCGTGCCGTTCCTTATCGTCGGACTGTTCGTCTCGCAGAGCACGGCCATCATCAGCCGGTATGCCGGCGCCCTCCGCTGGATCAATCCCATTTTCGGCGCGATCCTGATCGCGCTCGGGGTGCTCGTATTCACGCAAGACCTTCCTCTTATCGCGAATTTCGGATTTGTGAGCGATTTGCTGCTGAAATATAAGGTATAATATGCCCATACCGTTCACATGAGCATCGCACGAAAACTGTCCCTGGTCGCCATCCTCATCGCTGTCATCGGGTCCATTTGGTATCTTGAGGGCATCAAGGCGTATCCCGGCGCCGGGGGCGCGGGCGGGAAAGAAATCGATGTGACCGCGCTTCTCGGCAACAGCACCACGAGCATCGCCGCCGGGGAGGCGAACAGCTCGGCTCCCGGATCGGGGACACCCCTCGCCGAGGCCTCGTCCGCCCTGCAGGGCGGAAGCGGGGAAGCGGCGGGCGGGCGGGACACCTCTTCGCTTTCCTCCCTGAGCCCGGGGGAGACGGCCGCGCTCCGGGCGCTCTCCGTATCGGACCAGGCGGCCGGCGATCAACCGGCGATAGAGATCGCGGATCCGACAGGTTTTATCAACGTGTCGTCGTCATTCCGCCTCGCGAACGAAATCGGGCATCGCGTCGTCCTGCTCGATTTCTGGACGTACAGCTGCATCAACTGCGTACGCACCATCCCATTTCTCAATGCGTGGTACCAGAAATATGCGCCATACGGGCTTGTGATCGTCGGCATCCATACGCCCGAATTCGCTTTTGAGAAAAATATCAACAATGTCCGCAACGCGGTGGCCGAATACGGTATCCATTATCCGGTGATCCTCGACAGCAATTACGGCACATGGAACGCATACAACAACCTCTACTGGCCGCACGAATACCTCATCGACATGGCGGGATATATCGTTCACAACCAGATCGGAGAAGGAGGCTATACCTCAACCGAAACGGAGATCCAAACGCTCCTTCGCCAGCGGGCGGAGATCCTCGGCCTCGACCCGAACGCCATACCAACCTCAACAGTCGGCATTACCCCGCAAAACCTGAGCGGCATCGAAAGCCCGGAGACGTATTTCGGCGCCGCGCGGAACAGCTCGCTCGCGAACGGCAATTACTTCACGAACGGCACGCAAACGCTCACCGCCCCCGCGGACACAAGCGCCATTACGACGAACTATCTCTATCTCGGCGGCACGTGGAACTTCGCTGACCAATATGCGACGAATCTGACGGCGGGAGCGACCGTCACGTTCCAATATGCCGCCGGAAAGGTCTATATGGTCGCCGCCGGCGCTCCGGGCGGAACGGTCGTCGAGGTGATGCAGGATGGCGCGCCGATCAGCGCCGCCGATGCCGGCAGCGATGTTCATGACGGCAAAGTCACGATCACGGGCGATGGATTGTATAATCTGGTGAACAACGCGAGCGGGAGCGGCACGCATACGCTCGAGCTCATCATCGAATCGCCGGGACTGCAGGCATACACGTTCACATTCGGGTAACATAACGATCATGGAAAATGCAGATAAGGAAATCGCGGTGTTCGGCGGAGGATGCTTCTGGTGCACCGAGGCGGTGTTCGGCGAGCTGCGCGGCGTGATCGGCGTAATGCCGGGCTATACCGGCGGCACGGTGCCGAACCCGACGTATGACGCCGTGTGCACGGGTGGGACCGGCCACGCCGAGGCGACAAGGGTCGAATTCGACCCGGCACAAATTTCATACCGCGACCTGCTCACCGTGTTTTTCGCCACACACGACCCGACGACGCTCAACCGACAGGGGAACGATGTGGGTACGCAGTACCGTTCAGCGATATTCTATGCGACACCGCAGCAGGAAATCGAGGCAAAGCAGTTCATAAAAGAACTCGCGGCCTCCGATCCCGACGGGCGACCGATCGTCACGGAAGTCGCCCCGCTCGGCGTGTTCTATCCGGCGGAGGACTACCACCGGCAATACTTCAAGAACCATCCGGACGCGGGCTACTGCCGCGTGATCATCGAGCCGAAGGTCGAAAAACTGCAAAAACAATTTTCTCAATTATTAAAAACCCATGAAAAGTGACAACGAACTGAAAGCGGAATCGCCCGAGCTCTATCATATCGCGCGCGAGGGCGGGACAGAGCCGGCGTTCACGGGAAAATATTGGAATGAACACGGGAAGGGGACGTACAAATGCGCAGTGTGCGGGGCGAAACTTTTTTCGTCCAACACCAAGTTCGATTCCGGCACCGGCTGGCCGAGTTTCACGGAACCGGCGAACACCGCGCACGTGGAACTCCGCCCGGACACGAGTTACGGCATGAACCGCACAGAGGTGATCTGCAAGAACTGCGGCGCGCACCTGGGCCACGTCTTCGACGACGGCCCGGCGGACAAAGGCGGCAAACGGTACTGCATCAACTCGGTGTGCTTGGAGATGGAGAGAGAAGGCTAGAGATTCCCCAGATCCAGCCCCTGGTCGATCCTGATCTGCTTCACAAACTCCGCCATGTGGCTCACGAGGATCATTGCGCCTTCGTAGCGGTCGAGCGCTTTGGCGATGATCGGAAGGTGGCGGAAGTTGATGTGGTTGGTCGGCTCGTCGAGGATGAGTAAACCCGGCTGCTGGAGCGAAAGTTCTGCGAACGCGACCAGCCCTTTCTGCCCTTCGGACAGCGAGCCAATCTTGGCGCGCAGGAGTTCCGCATCGATCAAAAATCCCGCGGCATGCGAGCGAAGCTTCTCGTGGTCGCCGCCCTTCATGGCGCGGGACAGCGTGTCCCAGACGGTCGCGTCAAAGTCGAGCGTGGAAAAGTCCTGGCGGTAATAGCCGATCGTGATATCGGGCGCGATCGTCACGCCCTTCGCCTTGCCGGTCGCGAGCGCCTCGAGGAATGTCGTCTTGCCGATGCCGTTCGGGCCGACCAGCTGAAGCCGTTCGCCCTTCTTGAGCGTGACCGGCTTAGACAACTTTTTGCTCATCGGCTTATGGTTCTTGACGACCGAGACGGAATCGATCTCGATAATGACGCCGGTCAGCTCGGGCTGCGGAAGGATGGCAAATTGGCGGATCGTGCGGTCTTCCTGGCGCGACTCGGGGATGTCCTCCTCAAGCTCGTCGATCTTGTTCCACATCTTTTTCGCGACGTCGCGCATGTGGCCGCCCTTCTGCGCGAAAAAGTTCGCCTGGTCCTTACGATGTTGGATATCCTTCTCGATGCGAACACGCTTCATGCGCTCGCGCTCAAGCCGCGCAGTGATCTCTTTTACTACATCAAAATAGTTGCCGACGTACTGCTCGACCTTCCGCGTAAAGCTGTCGAGGTAAAGGACGCCGTCGCTCACCGCGTTCAGAAAATCCGCGTCATGCGAAATGATGATGACCGTCTTTTTGGAATCCTTGATGAACTGCGCAAGATGCGCAATGCCTGCCGGGTCGAGGTTGTTCGTGGGCTCGTCGAGGAGAAGCAGGTCCGGATCCTGAATCAGCGCGTACGCGAGAAGCAAACGCGCCTGCTGGCCGCCGGAAAATGATTTGAGCTCGCGGTCGAACGGCGCTGCAATGTTTACGACCTCAAGCACCTTCTTGATGCGCGGTTCGATGTCGTATATCTTCTTGCCGGGAAACGCCGCTTCAAAGAATGCGCGTACGGTGAAACCGAGCTGGTCGCGGGGGATAACCTGCCGCGCGAGCGCCTTCGTCATGCCGCTCTCGATGATCACGTCGCCCTCCTCGGGATGGAGGTCGCCCATGACCAGCCGGAACATTGTGCTCTTGCCCGCGCCGTTCTGGCCCATGAGCGTTATCTTTGCGCCCCGGCGCACCGAAAACGTCGCCTCATCGAGGATGGGCTTCTTGCCGTACACGAAGGTGACTTCGTTGAACCTGAGAATGACTTCGTTCGCCATGGGAATGATGATAACAATATAAGAACGCGCGAGGGCGCGTCGTGGAGACAGTATATCATATTATTTCTCGCTTGGACAGCGAATTCTTGACAAATATCAATAACGTGAAATACTGATCCCGGCGCAAGGAGGATGCATATATGAAACAGAAGGGATGGGCGCTTCTTTTCGGGGCGTTTCTCGCAGCATTCAGCGTTTTTCTCATGGTGTTGATCGCGGTTTCGGCAGCGACGGATCCGCGGCTGCCGCATTTCATGCAGCGGTATATGGCGTCAATCATCATTGCAGCGGGCGCTTTCATTTTCATCTACCACTTCGGATTCATCGAGGTGAAAAATGATGCTCCTCCTGGAGGATGGGGCACCAAGATCAGTTTGCAGTTCCGCAATGAGACCGCAAATCGTATGCGAACCTTGAAAGAAATAGCGGGTAAGGACAGCGAGGAGGAGATTATCCGCGAGGCGCTGCAAATGTACGAACATCTTGTTCTGGAGATCGCGGCCGGGACGCGGTATTACCACAAAATCCCCGGCGAGAAAGTGCGGCGGGTCCGGTTCTTCAAGTATGAGGAGTGATCAAGCAACTGCAACGGCGCGTTTGGACGCGCCGTTCCTATTTTTTGATTTTATTCAACAATGCGCGCACCTTCTTTACGCTCTCTTCGTCGATGATCGAAACCGCGATCGCTTTTGGGTCGATCTTTTTCAGCTTTGCCAATTTTGTCTTTAGCTCTTTTTCATCAACCACGTCCGATTTCGTCAAAAACAGATGCTCCGGTTTTTTGAGGAGCGCCTTGCTGTACGCGCCAAGCTCGCGGCGGATCGTGCGGTAATCCGCAACGGGGGAGGGGGATTCTGCGGAGATAAAATGGAAAAGCGTGCGCGTACGTTCAATATGGCGCAGGAACTTCGTGCCAAGGCCCTTTCCTTCCGACGACCCTTCGATGAGGCCTGGGATATCCGCAAGGATCATGCCGTAGTGCGTGCCGAGGTGCGGCTCGAGCGTGGTGAAGGCATAATTCGCCACCTTGCTTTGTGCGCTTGTCAGCTCGTTCAGCATGCTCGACTTGCCGACGTTCGGCAGGCCGACAAAGCCGACGTCCGCGATGAACTTAAGCTCGAAGCGGTATTCGAACAACTCTCCGGGAAGGCCGGGCTGGGACTGCTTCGGCGACGTGTTCCGCGACGAGCGGAAAAGGAAATTGCCTTTGCCCCCGTTGCCGCCCTTTGCGAGCAGAACGCGCTCACCGGGCTTGGTCACCTCGATGAGGCCGCCGGCCGTCAGATTATGGGCGACCGTGCCTACGGGAACTTTGAGAATGAGATCCGCCCCATCATGTCCGTCGCGGAACTGGCCCCGGCCCTCCGCGCCGTCTTCGGCTGAGAACACCTTTTTGTACCGAAACTGCCCGAGGGCGGAAAGGTCGCTCACGCCTTCCGCGTAAACGCTCCCGCCGCGCCCGCCGCTTCCGCCGGCCGGTCCGAGCGACATCAGATTCTTATTGAAAGCCACCGCCCCTTTGCCGCCGCTTCCGGCGGTGATGCGGACGGCAACGTCGTCGATAAGCATGGCTACATTTCGTATTCCGCTGCCCCAGATTCGATCTGCGCGACGATCTTTTCCGCGACCTGCTCCGCGGTGTCGATGGCCGCCGCCACGCCGCGCGTGCGGCCGATGGCATGATAGTCCGGATGCTGGCCAAGTGCGTTCTTGCTGAAGTTCGTCGCGGTCATTTTGGGATGCATCACGCTCACAATAATGTTGTCGTTCTTGAGCTCCTCCCGCGCGGTAAGGGATATCGCGTTCAGCGCGTACTTCGTCGATGCATATGCGGAAAGATTCGGGAAATAGTTCTTGGATACGCGCGAGCTCACGTTCAGGATCATGCCGCCGCCCTGGATACGCATACGGGGGATGACAAGCTTCATCGCATAGGCGGGACCGAACACATTCACATTCATCATGTGCCGGTATTCGTCCATATCGATATCCTCGAAGGGTCCGTACATGCCGATGCCGGCGTTATTGATCAGGACGTCGATGCGGCCGTCCACCTCAAGGGCGCGGTCGACCAGGTTCATGATGTCCGCCTGGCTCGCCATGTCCGCATGCACCGCCACTGCGCCATCGCCAAGCTCGCGCGCGAGCGCCGCAAGCTTTTCGTCGTTACGTCCGGCAAGGACCAGCTTCGCTCCCGCATGCGAAAGCCGCCGCGCGGCCGCCTCGCCGATGCCGCTCGTCGCTCCCGTCACCACGATGACCTTGTCCTTTATCTCCATGCGGTTGTTCTTAATTATACTATTTTCCCCCGGGGGCGTCTTTCACCGCTCCCGCCTCCGGCGCAGGCTGGCGGCCTTCGAGAAGGGCAAAAACCTTGTCCTGAAGGATAAGTGCTTCCGCGGTGCGCCGCAATTCCGCATCGGTGCGTTCCGGATAGCGCGCTTTGAGCTGCACGATGAGGATCTGGACATCCCGCTCGTCCGCGACAATGTTCTCCTTCTTGCGGATCGCCTGGACGGTCAAGCTCGTTGCAAGATCGTTCTCGATGAGTTTCCGCTCCTCGTTGTCAAGTTGCTCCGCCGTCTTGCCGGACTGCTTCAGATACTCTTCGAGCGAAAGCCCGGCCGCCTTCAGCCGCTCATTGCGCTCCGCTACGAAGTCTGCGAATTCCTGCTCCACGAGCAGTGCCGGAACCTTCACTTTGCTCTGTTTCACGATATCGCGAACGATCTCCTCGCGCCGACCGTCCTTCATATGCGCGGCCTTCTCCTGCTCGAGCTGGCGCTTGAGCTCTTTGCGAAAGTCCGCGACAGTCGCAAAATTGCCGAACTGTGCTACGGTCTCATCGGTAAGGGGAGCGGGCTCCTTCCCGATCATCTGCTGGATCCGGGAAATCGCTTCGTCTATTTCCTTTTCGGAAACATCCGTCGACTCCTCCCGATCGAAGATCTGCTTTCCGATCTTCCTATAGTCGGGGAGGGAGACTTCCGGAGCGAGCGCATAGCGGATGCGGAACTCGAGCGGGTTCCGGGGCGCGATCTTCGTGATGGTCACCTGCGGCCGGCCGATCACTTCCAGATGTTCGTCCTCGGCGATTTCCGCCATCGCTTCGCGCAGAACATCGTTCGCCGCGTCCTCGAGCAGCTCCATTTCGCCCACATGCGCACGCACCGTCTCGTGCGGCACCTTGCCCTTGCGAAAACCCGGCATGGCAAAATCTTCCGCAACGGCGGCAAGGGAGCGCAGAACATATTGCTCAAGCAGGTCCGCGGGGATCTCGGCCTGATATTCGATGTCCCCGTTCTTGCTGCTGATTTTTTTCAATTTTACATATGCCCGTTCGGTGATGTTGTTTTCCATGCGGCTCATTGTAGCGTAAGTGCGCGCAATTGGAAACCTTTGACAAGAGGAAAACGGGCGTCTATGCTCAATTATAGAATCAATTTCATGCCGAGGTGACAGGAAATGCCTACGCAGCCCTTGCGGTCGGCGGACTGTAAAACGTTTTATGGACTGCGGGGGGTTTCATTCGAGCATGTTGTCCACCTTCTTCGGGAAGAGGGCGACGTGGAATCCTTGGAACACCCGCTTCACTGTCCGCAATGCCTGGACGCGATCGCGTATCGAGAAGGAATGACGATCGAAGCGATCATCGACCATCTCACACGCGCCGTCAACGCAATCCATTCCAAGAAACATTGCGGCACACTGCCGCATTCCCCATGCACGGCCGAATCATGACCGTGCATTATCTTATCGTATCGCGTTATCGAACCTCGACAACCAGGTATTCCTGCACGCCCCGCGGCGCCCTCACCACCACCTCCTCGCCTGCGGCATGCCCGATGAGCGCCGCGCCAAGCGGAGAAGTATGAGAGATGCGACCATGTTCCGGATCGGTCTCCGAGGGGCCGACGATCTGATATTTTATTTCATTGCTGCCGGCCGCGCCTGCCGAGGCGGTTTTCAATTTCACGACAACCGTCGAACCGAGACGGGCTTTGCCGTCTTCGGCAGGTCCGGAGGGGATCACGGCAATGCGCTTCAATTGATCTTCGATCGAGGCGATCTGCCGATGCATGCGCCGGAGGATGCTCTTTGCCTCTTTATACTCCGCGTTTTCCGATCGGTCCCCGAACGCCGATGTGCGCGCGACCTCTTCGATGGCGGCCGGAAGATCGCGCCTGAGCCGCGCAAGACGCGCCTCGAGCCGTACGATGCCTTCGGGAGTAAGATGGACCGGCTCGTAGTTCGGCGGCGGGCGCCGGCTCCATTGCCGCCGGGGGATGCGGATCGCCATCGCACTATTGATACTGAATGAAACTCGGCTGAGGGCTCAGTTTGAGGATCTGCTGCGGCGTCAGCATGCCGGTGCTCGGCGGAAGCAGGTCGTTCTTATAGAACAGCTTGAACCCCGTGAACTGCACCGGTTCGGCCGCGATGAAATCCTCGTATGTCGTGATCTTCTTCGCCGGCGGTCCCCATCCATCCATATCCATCACGATCTCCACCTGCGGAAGGGGAGTGATGTCCTGATAGTTCGTCACCATGTGCTGCGTGAAGCGATGCACTACCAGGATTTTCGGCGGCACATTGTTTTCTTTGACGATGTTCGCCAGAAAATTCGCCGCGAAATCGATGTCGCTTGCGCTCATGGAGCCGATCACCGTGTCCGGCCGCGCGCCCGGCGGCATATCGAATTCCGGATCGAGGCAGAGCTCGACATTCGGCAGCTTGAGGAATTGCGCAAGGAGCGGCACTTCCGTCTCCACATTGCTCTGCGCCACCTGCACATCGAGAAACACGAGTCCGTGTATCTGGTCCGCGAGATCGATCGCTTTCTGGATCTGGCTTGCCGGCATGCGCAGGCGGTACTTGCCGTCCGGGCCCGCGGAGCCCTGCGCCGTCACTGCGATATAGTCAAGCGCGGGAATGACCGGCGTCGAAGGGTCTGCCGCCGCCCACTGCGCGGTCGTCGAGGCAAGCATCGCAAGCATCACATCCGTCGGATATTCCCCGAGTACGCCCATCTGCGTGGAATAAAAATTGCCGTAGTAGGCGACGATGCGGTTGAAGGGGAGCAGGGCGCCGCCCTCGGGAAGCGTCGTCGACGCCGGCCAGCCGTTATGGACCGTGACCGTCCTCGTCTCTTTGTAGACGCGCACGGTCGTCGTTCCCGGAATGGTCGACGTCACCGTTACCGTGACCGTCCTCGTCGGAAGGTTCGCGATCTGGAGCAATTTTGCCCGATAGGCGGCGACGTCGAGGGGCGCCGCGGACGCGGCGGTGTCAAGCACGGCATTGTTTCCGCCCGGCGCGACGCCGGAAACGGCGCCGGAAGTCCCGCTCGCGACAGAATTCGCGCCACCGATGGCGATCGAAAGCGGGTCCTTCAAGAGCATGACGGCCGCGAATGCGGCGATCGCCACGGCAAGGACAACCCCGCCGGCCGCCATACGCGCCCGTTTTTCCCGCAATTTCTCCGGTTCCATATCTCCCATCATACCACTCGCGCGCTAGAATTCGATCGTCGGCTGAGCCGCCGCGCCCGCATTGAACGGATGCTTGATCTCCCGCATTTCCGTGGCAAGGTCCGCGGCATCGATGAATTCCTGCGGGGCGCCGCGGCCGCTCAGAATGAGGATCCGATCCTTGGGGTAGTCCGCGATGGCCGCAAGCACATCGTCCGCCGTGAGGAGTCCGAGCGATACGGCGACATTGATCTCGTCAAGAACGATAAGATGCCATGCTCCGGCCTTCGCCTCCGCGGCGAATGCCGCAAGCGCGTTCCGCGCCGCTTCCCTGTGCGTCTCCATCGGCAGGGAATCCCCGAGAATGCCCACGAATCCGAGTCCCGTCTTCCGGATGGCGAACCGTTCGGGGGCGATGCCGTACCGTTCGGCAAAAAGGTCCTCGCCGGAGATCCATGGCCCTTTGATGAACTGGATCATGAGCGCCGCCGCGCCGCGCCCCGCGACCCGCACCATCTGGCCGAGCGATGCGGTCGTTTTTCCCTTGCCGTCGCCGGTAAAGACGATAATCATGGAACATATGATACCATGCCCTCTTGACGCGCGCATGCGAGGGCGCTATAGTTCAATATATATTAAACTATTATCGATAGGACATGGCGCAAAAACGCATGAAAAATCTCTGGCTCTTCAACGAAAAACGCATTGCCATCCTCAGGGAGCTCGTTGGATGCGATGCGACGCCCGGGTGCGACCTCCGCGCGTGCCTCAAGATCAAAAAAACGCTGCTCTCCTACCATCTTTCCGTCCTGCGCGAACGGGGGATCGTCGAGGAATCGAAGGAAGGGAGGAGCAAATATTATCGCATCAGCCGCGGAAAGCTCCCCTTCATACGGAAGGTCGTTGCCGTAGTTGAATAATAAATAACCATTAAAAACAATGAATATCGCATATTTTCGAAAAACGGTCCGGTCGGTCGATGAGGCGGTGGCAGCCGTAACGCAGTCGCTTAAAAAGAGGAACATGGCCATCACGGGCGAGACGACGCTCCCGGGAGGATCGGTGCTCATCCAATTCATCGATACCGCGAATACCGCAACACTCCTGGAAGCGGACCGGATGCTGCTCGGTCTCGTTCCGATGGCCGTCATGGTGGAGAAAAAGGGCGGCGTCGTATCCGTCGGCATCATGAATCCGCAAATTCTTGCCGGAACGCCCGCGATGGAAACGCTCGAGAAGACGATCGGCATGATGGACGCAAACCTCAAGGCGCTCGTAAATGAAGCTGCCGGCGTCGGCGAGCCGAAGATCGAAAGCGTCAGGCTCTATTCGACCGCGACCTGTCCCTACTGCAAAATGGAAAAGGAATACCTCGAAAAGAACAATGTTTCCTTCGATCTCGTCATGGTGGACGCAGACCGCAAGGCGGCGGAAGAAATGGTCGCGAAGTCGGGTCAGACCGGCGTCCCGCAGACCGAGGTCCGCTACGACAGCGGCGATTACGATCTCATCATCGGATTCGATAAAGGTCGGCTGAACCAATTATTGAGCATCGGAAAATAACATGAAATGCAACGTCGGAACGACCGACCGGGTCATCCGCATCATTCTCGGTATCGTCATCCTTGCCATCGGCTACGTTTACCAATCGTGGTGGGGATTGATCGGCCTCATTCCGCTCATCACGGGCGCCATCGGCTGGTGCGGTCTCTATTCGGTATTCCATATCTCGACCGCCTCCAAAAAAAAATCCTCATAGCCGTACCGGGAGCGGAGGATCATCGTCCATGAACACACAAAAGCGCATTGCGATCGCGATCATCGGTGCCGCCGTCATCATCGCCGCTGCGATCGTCTACGTCGATATCGCCCTCCCGTCCGGATCCGCGAACGGGTCGCCGGTCGCCGCTCCGGCGATCGGAAACGACCCGTTCATCGGAAGCCCGACGGCGCCGCTGACCCTCTATTATTGGCGGGATTTCCAGTGTCCGTTCTGCAAGCAATTCGATACGGAAACGCTTCCCGCGCTCGTATCCGCATACGTGGACACCGGGAAGCTCCGCATCGTCTTTAAAGATTATGTTTTCTTAGGAACCGGTTCGGTGACCGCCGCCGCGATATCCCATGCAGTATGGAACGCGGCGCCGGCGCAGTATTATGCATGGCAAAACGCGGTCTTTTCCGGCCAGGGATCGGAAGGTTCAGGGTGGGCGACCGCGGCGAACCTCCTGTCCATCGCCGGGAGCGTCCCGGGAATCCCCACGTCGACCGTTGCGGCGCTTGCGGCGCGAAACGCATCGGCTTACCAAGCGGCCGCAACCGCCGACTACCTCGACGCACAGCGCTTAGGCATCCAGGGAACTCCGGGGTTCTGGCTCGACGGACAGGCGTTCACCGGCGCGCAACCGCTTGGATTTTTTGAACAGATCATCAACGCCGATCTCGCACAGCATCATGCGTGATAGCAATCGCTTAAAATAAAGAATATGAACGACCTCATTGCCGCATCGAAAAAAGTAGGCCGCCGGCCGGGATATATCATATTCGGACTTATTGCCGGCGCAGCGCTCATTGTCGTCGCCATCTGGCTTCCGAACATATCGTTCATCGGAAGCACGCTTGCTTCGCCCGTTCTCTCGATCGGGGAAAAAACGTCGATCCTTGCCGCCTCGCTTTCGGCGTTGAACACGAACTTTACGCCGTTGTCGCGGGGCCTTATCCTTGCGCTCGCGGCGCTCTTTGCGATCGATGCGGCTTTCATGGCGTTCTATCTCCGGACGCGCATGCGCCTTGAGCGTGCCGCGGGCATGAGCATCGGAGGGGTGATCCTCGGCCTGCTCGGGGTCGGGTGCGCGTCATGCGGAACGGTGGCTGTCTCCGCGTTCTTCGGCGCGGGCGCCACGGCGGGGGTTCTCGCCCTCCTCCCGCTCAAGGGAGAAGAGTTCGGCATCCTCGGCGTCATATTCATGGCGCTCGGCGTCTTCCTTGCCGCAAAGAAGATCGAACAGCCGCTCGCATGCGCCGTCGTGAACATGGCTCCATCCGATGACCGTCATGGCGCCCGCCAACACGATCGTTTCGATCCGTCGCATGCGGGAGGACTTGACGATCCCGCACGGCTCTCGTTCCTCCCTCCCGAAGGCGTGCTCGATGCCGCCGACATGCCGAACGGCGGCACGCTGATCGACTTCGGAACGGGGACAGGAACATATGCAATCCCGATCGCTAAGCAGCGCCCCGACGCGAAGATCGTTGCATTCGACGAACAGCCGGCGATGCTCGACCGCATGCGCGCAAAACCGGAATCAGCAAACCTTCCGAATCTTGCGATCGTCTCCGATGCCGAGATCGGCCGCTACCGCGGAAAAGGAGACCGGATCATCGCGGTGAATGTCCTCCACGAACTCGGCGACGCGGCGCTTGAACGGTTGAAAACGCTTCTCGCGAAACATGGCAGCGCGCTTTTCGTCGATTGGAACGGCGCAATGGAACGCCCCGTCGGTCCACCGGCGGATCACGTTTATACGCCGGACGAAGCGGCACGACGGCTCGCGGCGGCGGGGTTCGCCACGACTCCCGGACCGGCGTTTCCCTATCATTATTCGATTATCGCCCGCCGCGCCGGATAAATCACCGCGCAGCGGTTTTGCTATACTGGATTCATGGATTCACCCGAACGAAAACGGGGGCGAAAATTCTTTGATATGGGAGGTGAAGGCGTACGGCGATGGCGGGATCGCGCGTATGGACGCAACGCATTGAATCTCCGTCCTCATTTCCGTATACGGCATCCGTGGATCACTGTGGTTGGCAGCGCAACGCTCGCCACACTCCTTTTTGTTGGGATACGGCATATCACCCTCCACGGCATAGGGAACGGCAACGACCGGACGGACGGGAACCCCGTATTTGTAACGCTCGATCCGACCGGCGGCCGGACGGATTTCGCCGCAGGGCAGGATCCCTCGTTCGCATACGACCTGAACGGGCTTTCATTTTCGCCATCCCCGCCGCGCGCACCAGCGATGGAACACCCCGGCTCCCCGGGCGGCG
>JAKAGE010000048.1 GCA_021817655.1 bacterium | reverse complement strand
CCGATCTGGTTCATTGCGGGAGGCGCCGCGCAGATCCGTTCCGCCACCTCTTCTTGCACCATGAACGCCGCAACGCGGGGTTTGTGGAGGAGCTCGCTCAGGGTCCGCAGCAGTTTGCCGGTAATATAGTAGGGAATGTTTCCGGCGAGCACATAGGGCGCCGCAGTACCGATTCCGCCACTCCCGTTTCCGATCTCTCGGACGATGCGGGGCAATTGTTCGAGCGCATCTCCTTCGACCACGAGGAACCGTCCGGACGATCCTTCCGCCCGCTCTGCGAGCGCGGGGACGAGGGAGCGGTCCCGTTCGATCGCGATCACCGTTGCTCCCGCGCGGCCGGCGGCTTCGAGGAGCGGCACGGTAAGTTCGCCGTGGCCGGGACCGATCTCGATGACGGTCTCTCCCCGCCCGACCTCAAGGGCGGCGGTGATCTTCCGTGCAATGGATCTGTTTTTCAGAAAGTGTTGGCCGAGGCGGCGCATGGAATGGGGTATAATTCATTGTAATGATCCGGAGGATTATTGAAAGGATCGAGGACGCGCCGGTGACGTTCGCCCAGACCGCGTTCGGCTTTCTGGGAATCGTCGCCATCAGGTTTTTTTTCGAAAATTTTTCGAGCCCGCTCCAAAGCTTCCCGGCGGTGTTCGATCTTCTGACGCTCGTGCAATATGCCCTGTTCTATCTCGGGGCATATCTTTCGTCGGTGCTGGTCCTTCGCATTTTCATCCCCGAACGCGTGACGCGCATTGCGAAGGTGGTCCTCGTGCTCTTGCCCGTGATGTGGCTGCCGCCGCTCATCGATCTTGCGCGTTCGGGCGGCGCAGGATATCCGATGGCGTATATCGTTGCGAACGGCGGAGCGCTGTTCGCCGCGTTTTTTACGATGGGCGGGAGCGCTTTTTTCGGAGGAGTGACGACGGGGATCAAAATAGAACTTCTCATCCTCATTATTGCCTTCTTTTCTTATGTTTTTCTTAAGACCGGAAGGGTGTTCCGCGCGCTCGCGGCTGCGGCTGCGGGGTATGCGCTGATATTCGTCTGGCTGGCCCTCCCGAGCGTCATCGTGCTTGTCGCCGCCGCCGTAGGCGGAAGCGGCGGAGGCGACCCCACGATCTTCCTGCTCGGACAGTTTGCGGCCGGACATCTGCTCGGCCATTTCGTGCGCTCACCCGGCACGCTTCCCTATATCGAAGCGGCAGGGACGCTGTTCGACCTCGGCATGGCGAACGTTTTGTATGTTATTGACCTTGCGCTCATCGCGGCGTGGGCGGCACTCTATCGGCCGGGATTCCTCGGGCGTCTCCTCGGGAACTGGCGTCCGGAACGCGCCGTCAGTTATTTTTTGACCATCGCGATCGGGCTGTTCGCGGCAGTAAAGCTGCAGGGCGTCCAGCCGGTTGCGGGCTGGATGGATGCGCTTTCTCTCGCGATCCTTTTCCTTTCATTCCTTTTTGCGTGGCTCTTTGCGGTGGCCGTGAACGATATCGTTGATATCGATATCGACCGCGTCAGCAATACGGAGCGGCCGCTTGCGGCCGGCGCCATGACCGAAAGCGAGATGCGCGCTGCGGGAGCGTTCTTTCTTGCCTGGTCGTTCCTCGGTGCGTACCTTGTCGGCTACTGGGCGGTGTTCGCTATGATGGCGTATACCGCCGCATACTATGTTTATTCGGCGCCGCCGCTGCGCCTCAAGCGCGTGCCGGCGGTCGGGACATTCCTCATCGCTCTCGCAAACCTTGCCGCGGCTGCAGCCGGATTCTATTTTGCAAGCCGGTCGCCCTTTGTCTCGGCGTTCCCTCCGCAGCTGTTCCTTCTGGTGCTCGTCTTTTTCACGCTCGTGACGGGCGTGAAGGATATCAAGGATATAGAGGGGGATCGCGCCGCGGGGATCACGACCGTTCCGGTGATCTTCGGGCCGCGCGCGGGGAAGGTCGTTGTGGGCGCGGCGCTCGCGGCGGCGTTCCTTTCCGTTCCGGTCATCCTGCGTATGCCGGCGCTCTTCGTCCCCTCTTTTATTGCCGCCGCCCTCGGATATTATCTTGTCGTCGCGGAATCCTATAGCGAACGGAGGATCTTCATTCTCTACTTTGCGTATGCGGCGACCATCGGAGGAATGCTGTGGTGGCGATAGGGCGAGGGTCCGGCTCGCGCCGCGGAACCCCCGTGCTCCTCAGTCGAGGAATACGCTTTTCTCTTCGTCGGCGTAGTCGTCGTCCGCGTACCGATCGCGGCTGTGCGCTTCCGATTCCGAGCCGTCGCCCTCCGCAAGAACGATGCAGTCCTCGGGAATCTCGCCGATGAAGCGCGAGGGGATGCCATAAAAGCTGATGGCGAGGCGTTTGCGCGCGCGGGTCATGGCGACGTACATCAGGCGGCGCTCCTCTTCGATCGATGCCTCGTCGTTGAGCGATCGTCCGTGCGGGAGGAGTCCTTCGGCCACGCCCGCAATGAATACGGAATCGAACTCCAGCCCTTTTGCGAGATGAATGGTCATGAGATTCACTTCCCGGCCATCCGCCTTTTTTCCGCCGATCTCGTCGGCCGCTTCAAGAAGCGAAAGCCGTTCAAGCAATTCATCGAGCCGGGGAAAATCCGTGGCGAATGCGATGAGTTCCGCGATGTTTTCTTCGCGTTCGTCGGCGTTCGCGTAGTTCGATTCAAGATAATCAAAATAGCCGAACGTTTCGAGAAAGAGTTTGAGCACGGCGAGCGGCGCGACGGATGCGGGGCGCTCGATGGCGGTGTTCGCGGCGCCGGAGGGTGACGCCTGCGCATCGAGCGACGCGATCTTCTTTTGGAACTCGCCGAACCGCCGCTTCGTCAGGTTCTTTTCGAGGCGTTCCCGCGCCGGTTCGTCCTTCGGGTTCGCAATGAATCGCAGCGCCGCCACGGCGTCTTTGATCTCGCGCCGCTCGTAGAATTTCAGCCCGCCGAAAATTCGGTACGGAATGTTGTTGCGGATGAGCGCCTGCTCGATCGCGCGCGACTGCGCGTTCGTCCGGTAAAGCACGCCGATCTCTTCATCCTTGCCGTTCGTCCCGCGGGCCCGCAGGGCGGCGATCCGCGAGGCGATCCATTCCGCTTCCTCGTTCTCGCCCCATGCCTCGAAAAGCGAAATCGGCTCCCCGTCCGGATTCCTGGTCCAGAGGTTTTTCGGCGTTCTGAACCGATTGTTCTTGGCGACCGCCGCCGCCGCACGGATGATGATCCCGGTCGAGCGGTAGTTCTCCTCAAGGAAATGGATCTGGGCGCCATCCCATCGCTTGTCGAAATCGAGGAATGTTCGCACGTCAGCATAGCGCCAGCTGTAGATGGTCTGTTCGTCGTCGCCTACCACGCTCAGATTCCGGTGTTCTCCCGCAAGGAGCGATACGAGCTCGTACTGCTTCGGATTGATGTCCTGATATTCATCGACGAGGACCGCGTCGAACATTCGCTGATATTTCAAGAGCACCTCCGGATGCGTTTTGAAGACCATCACCACCTTTTCAATGAGATCGTCGAAGTCGAACGCATTATTTCGCTCGAGCGCCGCCTCGTATTTTTCAAATACGCGCTGCACTTGTGCGTCTTTTTCTGCCGAGGGCCGCGCCTCCGGGCGGAGTGTGCCAAGGTTCTTCAGCTCGGATATTTTGCGCGCGAAAAAGACCGGCGTTTCCTTTTTGTTGATCTTTGCCAATCTGCCGCCAAGAGATTCTTCATCTTCTTTTTTATAAGGAACGACGGATTTGACGGCTTTTTTTAAGAGGTTGAAAGAGTCGTGGTCGTCAAAAATCGCGAA
The DNA here is from genome assembly GCA_021817655.1 of bacterium. GTDB lineage: Bacteria > Patescibacteriota > Minisyncoccia > UBA6257 > 2-01-FULL-56-20 > JAKAGE01. The sequence goes on along the minus strand of JAKAGE010000048.1, from coordinate 1,832 downwards.
ATTCGGAGTTCGGCCGATCAGCCGGCACTCTTTCCTCAGTATTTTTGCTCCGAGGGCGTGGAACGTCCCCAGGAATGGCCCTGATTCCCGGGCGGCAGCAATCCGAAGAGAGGGGTATCCGTCCCGGACGCGCTTTGCCATTTCTTTTGCTGCCTTGTTGGTGAATGTTATCGCGCAAATCCGTTCCGGCGGCGTTCCCGTGCGCATCATATGAATAATGCGGCTTGTAAGCGTCTTTGTTTTTCCTGTCCCCGCACCCGCCACTATTAATAATGGAGCGGCGGGCGCAATAGCGGCCGCATTTTGGGCATCGTTGAGCGGCACCCGGAGGTTGTCTTGAGGTTGGTTGGTCATTGTGCTATCATATAAGTATTAGTAATATCGTCGGAAAGCTCAATAAGGATTATAAGCCACTGGTAGTGGCTCTTGTTTTGGCCGCGGGAGGCCTGTTCGTTGGGAGTATTTTTGTGCCGCATTCTTCGGGAATCCGGAAAACTGACGCCTTCGCCGAGTCGTTTCTTATTCCCCAGGCACAGGGCGCGGAGGTGGATACCGCTGCCCTCACGGTCGCAAGCGCTCCGTTCCTTGCGTCGGTGAACAGCGGCGCGTCCGCAAGTTTGGCGCTGAATTTCAATGCGCTATACGACCAGGGAGCGGTGAAGGATCCGGCGGTCTTCGTCGTTTCTTCGGGCGGAGGGCGGTTCGCTCCCGCGGCATCGGGCGGAAAAAAGTCCTTGGCGTACGGGGTGATCTATCAGGTGGCGGCCGGAGACACGCTGAGTTCGATCGCAAGCCAATTCAATGTCTCCGAAAATAGGATAATCCAATTCAATCCATCCGTGAATTTCTCGTCGCTCATCCCCGGGATCTCTATCATCATCCCCGGAAGGTACGACGTCAACGCGTTCACGGTCCAGGGTTAAGAGAGTTCTCGCACGCGATAACTGAAAGCCTCCGCCAAATGCCCGGCGGAGATTTTTTCTTTTGCATCAAGATCGGCAATGGAGCGCGCGACTTTGATCATACGATAATACGATCGGGGCGAAAGATGGCCGCGATCAAGCGATGACAAAAATGCAGCAGCCTCATCGTCAAGGTTCGCCATCGTACGCACTTCTTTTCCGGTCATGTCGGCATTCGTCCGGCCGGGCGCTGCGTTCCCTGCCGCCGCGGAGCGAAGGCGGCGGCGCTGCATTTCCCGCGCGTGTTCGACCCGTCGCCTGATATCGCTTCCGGCATCCGCAGCGGGGCGGCCGTGTTCTCCGCTGCCGTGCCGCAACTCCGCGATCGCAACTCTTCCCACCTTCACCTGCATGTCGATGCGGTCGAGCAGCGGCCCGGAGATCCGGCGTTGATAGCGCACGATCTCATATGCGGAGCAGACGCACTGTCGTTCGCTGTCGCCATAATAGCCGCACGGGCACGGGTTCATCGCCGCGATGAGCGTGAATTTCGATGGGAGCGTGATGCGGGCCTTCGCGCGCGCAAGATGGATGACGCCCGACTCCATGGGCTCGCGGAGCGCTTCAAGGGCGTTCCGGGGGAATTCGGGAAGCTCATCGAGAAAGAGCACGCCGTGATGCGCAAGGCTTATTTCGCCAGGGTGCGCATCGGGGCCGCCGCCGATAAGCGCAGTGATCGATGCGGTATGGTGCGGCGCGCGGAACGGGCGCTCGCGAATGATGCCGCCATGGCCAAGTCCGGCCGCGCTCCAGATTTTTGTCGTTTCGATCCGTTCTTCCGTCGGCATGCTCGGCATGATCCCTGCGAGCGCCCGCGAGAGGAACGTTTTCCCTACGCCCGGCGGACCGAACAGGAGAACGTTATGCCAT
>JAKAGE010000003.1 GCA_021817655.1 bacterium | reverse complement strand
CGCGCTCGCGGCGGACGTCGTCATGGTGAACGTCGGCACCCAGATGGACACGTCGCGCGCGGCAGTGGAGCTTGCCGCCAAACATCCGGGAGGCATGATGTACGCCGCGGTCGGGCTCCATCCGATCCATACGAGCCGGTCGCACCACGATGCGGACGAGCTGGGCGATCCGGACGGCGCAGAGGGAGCAAAAGAGTCCATCTCCCGGGGCGAACGGTTCAATATCGACTTCTATCGCGAACTCGTGCGCGATCCGCGGACGGTCGCGATCGGGGAGTGCGGCCTCGATTATTTTCACTTCAACGGCGACGAGCCGCGCGAGGACCAGATCGCACGGCAGAAGGATGCGTTCCTCGGGCAGATCGACCTTTCAAAGGAAACCGGCAAGCCGCTCATGATCCACTGCCGCGACGCGTTCGATGAGCTGATCGATTTTTTGAAGCCGCATGCGGCTGACCTTCCGCCCGGCATCGTGCACTTTTTTACCGGCACGCCGGACGACGCGCGGCGCCTCGCCGACATGGGATTCTCGTTCACGTTCGGCGGCGCGATCACATTCCCGCCGCGCAAGGGGCAAACGAGCGGCGCGTACGACGAGGCGATCCGGTTGATCTCACCCGAGCGGCTGCTGTCCGAAACCGACGCGCCGTACCTGGCGCCCGCGGCGTATCGCGGCAAGCGCAACGAGCCGGCATATGTCGTGCACGCCGTCGCGCGACTCGCGGAGCTGAAGGGCATGTCCGCGGACGAGATGAAGGCGCGGATCTGGGAGAACGCAAAAAGAATATTCAAGCTGTCGGAGGCGGTATAGCATAACATAAATAGATAGCGGATCATGACCAAAATCGCGGACGCCATCGTCTCCATTGCGTGGATCGCCATCATTCTGTACTGGATGGTCTCCGCGTTCGGCGCGAAGAAGAACATGGCCCGTTCCGATTCATGGAAGCGCTGGTTCCTGATCCGCACCCTTTTCCTTATCGCGATCATTTGGGGATTCCAGATGACGGGCCTCTGGGCGTCGATACGCTCGAAAGGCATTTATCCGGGAGGCGCGGCGCTTATCCCGGGCATGCAGTGGCTCGTTGCGCTGGGCGTCGTGCTCACGCTTGCGGGGATCATGTTCGCCATCTGGGCGCGCGTGCACCTCGGACGGAACTGGAGCGGGACGCCGTCCATCAAAGAAGGGCATGAGCTCGTCACCTCCGGCCCATACCGCTTCGTGCGCCATCCAATCTACACGGGCGTCATCACGGCGCTCCTTGGCACCGCGTTCGTGGATGGATTGTTCTGGCTCGTTGTATTCGCCGCCGCCGCCATCGTTTTTGCCGCGCGCATTCCGGTGGAAGAACGGTTCATGGCGCAGCTCTTCCCGGACCAGTATCCGGAGTACAAAAAGCATACGAAAGCGCTGGTGCCGTTTATATGCTGAACTGCGTTGAAAACATCGGTTTTTCGGGCTAGAATGAGGTATCTCCGCCCATGACCCCGTACGATCCGAAATCCATCGAAGAAAAATGGAACAAGAAATGGCTCGACGAGAAGGTCTTTAAGGTCGCCAACGACGCGCCCGGGCGTGAGAAGTATTACCAGCTCGAGACCTTCCCGTATCCGTCCGCGGCCGGCCTGCACATGGGCCATCCGAAGGGATACACCGCCGAGGACATCCACGCACGATTCATGCGCATGCACGGCAAGAACGTGCTGTACACGATGGGGTGGGACGCGTTCGGCCTTCCGACGGAAAATTACGCGATCAAAGTGGGGCGCGACCCGCATGAGGTCGCGCGCGAGAACACCGATAATTTCCGCCGCCAGGTGCAGATGTTCGGGTTCTCGTACGACTGGGACCGTGAGATCGACACCGCGTCGCCCGAGTATTATAAGTGGACGCAGTGGCTGTTCATCCAGCTTTACCGGCGCGGCCTTGCGTATCGCGCGTCAGCGAAGGTGAACTGGTGCCCGAAGGATCAGACCGTACTCGCCAACGAGCAGGTCGTGAACGGCGCATGCGAGCGGTGCGGTACGGAGATCGAGGAGCGGGAGATGGAGCAGTGGTTCCTGCGGATCACCGATTATGCGGAGCGGTTGCTTGGCGATTTGAAAGGCCTTGACTGGCCCGAGGCCACGATCAAGCGGCAGGAGGATTGGATCGGCAAGAGCGAGGGCGCGGAACTTCGGTTCGCGCTGAACTGGCCGACGCCGTGGATGGACATCGTCTTCGCCACGAACAACCGCGGAAAGTTCGAACGGATGAAAAAGCTGATCGCGGCAACGGGCTTGCCGGTCACGCTGAAAATGCCGGCTGATATCGGCGTGAAGGATTTTGATGTTGTTGAAGACGGCGGCACGGCCTCGGCGAACGCGCAGAAAAAAGCACGCGCGCTCGCGGCGCTGACCGATCTGCCGGTGCTTGCGGACGATACGGGATTTTTCATCGCCGGCGAGGAGAATCTTGACCCTGTCACCGTCAAGCGCAATGCGCTCGGCGGCGTGGACGAGAAAACGCTGACCGTCGAGGAGGTCGCCGCGCGTATGCAGGAATATTACCAAGCGATCGCGGCCAAGCACGGCGGGAAAGCGGATGCCGAATGGCGGCAGACGCTTTGCTTTGTCACGCCGGAGAAAGCGGTCGTATGCGAGGATGCGGTGCGTCCGGTCACGCTGACCGCCGAGCGCCGCGGCGAATTCGATCCGACGTTGCCCCTGCGCGGACTGTACATCCCGAAGCCGACCGGGAAGTATCCAGCGGAAGAAACGGAAGAAGAGGAAATGCGCGAGCTCGCCCCGATCGTGGATGCGGTGAAGCGCCTCCTCACGCCGTCGATCAAAGTGTTCACCACGCGGCCGGACACGCTGTTCGGCGCCACCTATCTTGTGCTCGCGCCGGAGCACCCGTTCGTCAGCGCATGCATCACGCGGGGTGCGATCGATAACCTCGATGAGGTAACGGCATATGCCGAGGCGGCATCGCACAAGACGGAACGCATGCGGCAGGAGGAGGCAAAGGAAAAGACGGGCGTGGAACTGAAAGGCGTCCGCGCGGTGAACCCCGCGACGGGCGAAGAGATCCCGATCTGGATCGCGGATTACGTGCTCGGTTCGTATGGCACGGGCGCGATCATGGCCGTACCCGCGCACGACGAGCGCGACGGGGATTTCGCGAAGAAGTTCGGCCTGCCGGTCCGGACCGTGATCGAGCCGCTCTTCACCGATACGTCCGCCGAGGGTGCGGTGAAAGAAGGGGTGCCGATGGTGGAGCGGAACGCGATCATGGCGATCGTGAAGCACTGGTCGGAAGAAAAATACATCGGCCTTCAGTGGAAGAAAGTGGATTGGCAGACGCTCATCACCGGCGGTCCGGAGAACGGGCAAACGGCCGAGGAAGGTGCCGTGCAGGAAATTTTGGAAGAGACGGGATATCTCCACCCGAAATTCCTGAAGAAGCTGGGCCGCGTGCATTCGCAGTTCTTCCATATTCCGAAACAGGTGAATCGGCTGGCGCATTTTGACGTGCTGTATTTCGAGCTTCAGGACGATGCCCGCCGCGAGATCTCGGAAGAGGAGCAGGGGATCCACGAGGTCAAATGGCTCACTCCCGATGAAATGGACCGGTTCCTTTCTCCGGAGGCGCATCGGTTCGCCTGGCGGGAGTTTCTCGGCGGACCGCAGCTCTATACCGGGCCTGGGGTATTGACCGCGTCGGGCGATCTTACCGGGATGGATTCCGGGACGGCGAAACGGAAGATGGTCGAGATGGTCGGCGGGACCATGAAGACGCAGTACAAGCTGCGCGACTGGTCCGTGTCGCGCCAGCGCTACTGGGGCGTGCCGATCCCGATGGTGCACTGCGATGCCTGCAAAGCGGCCGGGCGCGGCGACGGCATCGTGCCGGTGCCGGACGCAGATCTACCCGTCGTTTTGCCGCCGCTTGAGAACTACCGTCCGCAGGGCATGCCGCCGCTCGCGAGCTCCCCGGAATATATCAATGTAAAATGTCCGCAGTGCGGCGCCGACGCCAAGCGCGATCCGGAGACGCTCGACACGTTCGTCGACTCGTCGTGGTACTTTTTGCGCTATCCCGACCCGCATAACGCCGCGGCCATTTTTGATAAGGACAAAGTGGCGCATTGGATGCCGGTCGACCTTTACGTGATCGGCGCGGAGCACACGGTGTTACATCTGCTTTACTCGCGGTTCATTACGAAATTTTTACATGACGAAGGATCGATCGACTTCACCGAGCCGTTCACCACGCTGCGCCACCAAGGGCTCATCATGGGCGCTGACGGCGCGAAGATGTCCAAGAGCAAAGGCAATGTGGTGAATCCGGACGAGATCGTCGGACAGTACGGCGCGGATGCGACGCGGCTTTACCTCATGTTTATGGGGCCGTTTCCTGATTCCACGCCGTGGGACCCGAAGGGCATCCAGGGCGTGGAGCGGTTCCTGAAGCGGCTGTGGCGGTATGCTGAAGGCGCGATCGAAAAGAAGATGCCGGCGAGCGATCCGGGCGCGAAGCGCGCGCTCCATCGTGCGATCAAAAAGGTGGGGGAGGATATCCCGGCGTTCAAGTTCAATACGGCGATCTCGGCGCTCATGATCATGCTGAACGAGCTCGAGGCGAATGCTGCTGCGCCGCTCGCATTGGCCGATTTTGCGGATCTTGTGAAGATCATCCATCCTTTTGCGCCGCACATGGCGCAGGAGTTGTGGTCGCGGATGGGGAATGGCACGTATCTCGACTTTGCGCCGTGGCCGGAATACGATCCGGCGCTCGTCGCGGCGGAGAAGATCCGGCTCGTGCTGCAGGTGAACTCCCGCACGAAGGATGCCGTCGAAGCGGACGCGGGCATAACGGCGGAGGATGCAAAAGCGCTGGCGCTTGCTAATATGAAGATAACGGCCGCACTCGGGGGTGCCGCGCCGAAGCGCGTCGTATACGTGGAAAAGAAACTGGTGAATATCGTCATCTGATCAACGCTATGGGCGGAAAGATCGTCTTCATCCTGGTTGCCGTCTTCGTCGTCGGGGTCATCGTCTATTTTGCAGGCTCCGGCGCGCTCATGGGAGGGCTTAAGAGCTTCAATGCGCTGTTTCCTACGCCGTCGAGCACGGGATATTTCGGCGCTGCGGCGAGCGGCACCCCATCGGGCACCGCATCCGGAGGATGGGGATCGTTCTGGAGCTTCCTCGGCCCAGGGGGCGGCTTCCAGGGAGGTCTTCCTACGATCGGCGGCTCCTCTTCGGGAACCGTCATCTCGCAGGCGCCGTTCGCGGGCGGCTCGTCCGGCTTTGGCGGCGGCAGCGGAACGTCGACCATCAACCCTGCCGATATCCCGCCCGGATTCACGGCTGCACAGCTTTCTCCGTATTTTCACCAGGTGCGGCTCGGGGGTATCTCTGCCGGCACGTCGTACTATTATGGAACGATCACGCTTTATGACAATTCATACGATGCGACCGGGACGGTCGACATCACCGGCTGGCAGATAAAGACGCGGAACAGCGGAGAATATATCCCGCAGGCCATCAATGTGTACGATCCGTCGGGACTCGCGCCGCCGAGCGATATCGTCATGAAGCCGGGCGACACCGTCTATTTGTATTCTTCATCGGCGCCGTTCAATCTTCGGCTCAACGAGTGCATCGGTTACGTCGCCCATGTTGCGAACTTCCAGCCGGCCCTGCCGATGAACTGTCCCTCCGTCACCGACCGGTCCCAGATCGCGAGCTTCACCGGCGCGTGCCAGAATTACATCCTCTCGCTCGGCGGATGCCAGCAGCCGAATATGGCGAGCCCGCAGATCCCGCGCACCGACTATGCGTGCCAGGACTACCTGCAAAGCCATTTTACGTACAAATCCTGCTTCCAGGACCATGTGCATGACGCGAATTTCCTGAGCAACCAGGTTTGGGTATGGACGGGTGCGAACGTCGTCGACCAGTATCACGACACGGTGGAACTCCTCGACAAGGACGGCAAGCTGGTCGATCTTTATTCGTATTGATCGGGGGCGGAGGCATTGATTGAATGACGTATATGTGCTATCACTTGCGGAAGGAGGATGTATGGCAAAACAGATCGATATCGCGTGTGCAAGATTGCGCGCGCCATATCTCGCGGCGCTTCGGAAGATCTTTGGAAGAAGGGTGGCATTGGAAGAGATCACCCTGGAAGATCTTCCTCCGTTGCGTGCTTTTCTGAAGCATGCGCAACACTGCGCGGATTGCGAGCGTTTACGCAAGGAGCAGAATAAGGCTCTGAAGCAGATTTTTGAAGAATGGTAAATCAGCTTCTCCGGCGCTATGGCGTCCCGCAAGATTTTTGCGGGACGCGTTTTTATTTCCGCTCGGCGAGCACGAGCTTTACGGAACGTTCCGTGCCGTCGCGGAGGACGGTAAGTTCCGCTTCGTCTCCCACGTTCGCGTTCTCGAGGAAGTCCTGGATGGGATGGTCCCGGTCGAGCGTCTTGCCGTTGATGGAAAGGATGATGTCGTTCTCACGGATGCCGGCGGCGGCCGCGGGGCTTTCGGGGACGACGGCGGTATCGTGGACGCTTTCTCGCATGACAAGCGCGCCGTGCGCCGCGGGCAGCTTCAGCGTTGCGGCAAGGTCCTTGTCGATCATCACATAGCGCACCCCGAGGAGGGGCCGGCGGATGCGGCCGTATTTTTTTATGTCATCGATGTCGCGGTGCGCGGCGTTCACGGGGATCGCGAAGCCGATGGCCATGGCGCCCGCGACGATCGCGGCGTTCACGCCGATGACGAGGCCGTCGCGGTCCACGAGCGGGCCGCCGGAGTTGCCGGGATTGATCGCGGCGTCGGTCTGAATGAGGCCGCGCATCTCCTGCGGCGGCGCCGAAGGATCGGCCTGCGCGGTGATGGAGCGCGAGAGACCGGAAACGATGCCGACGGACACGGTGTTGCGGAAGACCCCGAGGGCGTTGCCGATCGCGATGAGGGACTGGCCGAGCTGGAGCTTCGTCGCGTCGCCGAGGAGCACGGCGGGAAGCTTGTCCGCGGCGATCTTGAGGATCGCGACATCGTTGATGGGGTCGCGGCTCAGGATCGCAGCGGGGAATTCGCGCCCGTCGCTCAGGATGACCGTGTATTCGGCCTTCCGCTCGGAGACCACGTGCTTGTTCGTGAGGATGAGCCCGTTCGGGGCGATGACGAACCCGGATCCGCCGCCGGTGGTCACCATCCCGCGCGCATCCGCCGCGCCGTCATCGATCTTTGCCGCCCCGTTCGCGCCGCCCGGCATGGTCGCCATCTCTTTCTTAAGGTCCTCCAGCTTCTCCGCGATGGCGATCGATACCACCGACGGCATGAGCCGCTTCACGATCCTGATCACGCGCTTGTCGTCCATGGAATCATTTTAGCATGGCGCCGTGAGTTTGGCCGAATGCTTCCGTTCTGTGCGGGGTGTATAATGAAACTCGGAACGCCTATTTCTTTTTTGGGAGGGATCATGGGAAAAAGGTGCAGGAAAGGTTCTCCGGGGGCATGGCTCGGCCGTGCGGCAGAATGGGTGCGCGCGGGGCTGTCCGTAAGGACGTGTTTCGTTTGTCCGAGCCTCATCGAGGGAGCGGGGATAGTGACCCGCTACGGAGAAGTTTGCTCTTCCGGGTGCGCGGAGATCGTCGACGAATGACGGGCGTTTGCCGTTCCGCGCGCCTATCGCACGAATCGCACATAGATTCCGGACGCCGCAGCGCGCCCGGAATTTTTTTCACCGACGCTCAATTCTCCGAACTCGCCGTGCCCGATCGCGCCGAACGCGCTCTCGCCCGCCTGTGCGAATGAAAGCGGCGCGTACCCCGCGGCGTAACCGTTCAACAAGAAGAACGAGCCGGGCCGCTGCGCGAAAATCTTGCGTACGGCGTCGAGCAGGGGGGCGATATCCTCTTCGATACGCCACACCTCGCCGTCCGGGCCGCGGCCGAATGCGGGCGGGTCGAGGATGATGCCGTCGTACATCGCGCCGCGGCGCGCCTCGCGCGCGACGAATTTCTGTGCATCATCGGTGATCACGCGGAACGCCCCATCCGGCACATTGGAGAGGGCGGCGTTCTCGCGCGCCCACGTGTTGCTCTGTTTGGACGCATCGAGATGCGTGACCATCGCGCCGTGCTTCGCCGCCGCGATGCCCGCCGCGCCGGTGTAGCCGAAGAGACTGAGGACCTTCGGCTTATTTTCCGGCGCGCCGACGTCGCGTTGCTTTGCAAGCGCATCAACCCGCTCCGCGATCCATTTCCAGTTCGGCTCCTGCTCCGGGAAAATGCCGGTGTGTTTAAAGGAGGTGAGCCGCAGCGAGCATTTCAGGTCGTTGCGCCACGAGACCGTCCATGGCTGCGGCGGGGTCTTGCCGCGCCATGCGCCCTTGCCGCCCGCAAAACGGAATTCCGCGTCGGCGCGCTTCCAGAGTTCCGGGCGCAGCGGGCGCCAGATCGCCTGCGTCTCCGGCCGGATCACCATGAACCCGGCGAAGCGCTCCAGCTTGCGGTTGTCGCCAGAATCGAGCAGTTCGTAGCCTTCCCAGCCCGCAGTCGAAAGATCGATACGTCGCATGATATGGGGATTATATCAGGAAAGCGCCCCGCCATGCCGGGCGCTCCATGCATACAGAACGACTCCGGCGGAGACGGAGGCGTTCAGCGATTCGGCGCGGGCATCCATCGGGATGCGGAGCCGGACGTCGCAGCGCTCGAGCGTTTTTTGGCGGATGCCTTCGCCTTCGTTCCCGACGATGATGAGCGACGGTGCGGCGAAGGGTTCGTCGGCAAGGTCCGTCGTGCCGTTCATCTCGAGCCCGTATGAGCGGAAGCCGAGCGTTGCGAGCGCATCCACCGCCTGGTTCACGTTTCCGATCGCGACGAGCGGCACGCGGAACGCCATGCCGGCGGAGGTCTTGACGACGGTTCCGGTGACCGGCGCCTGGTTATGGGGAGGAATGAGCACGCCCGCCGCGCCGAACGCGGCGGCGCTGCGGATGATCGCGCCGACGTTATGCGGGTCGGTGAGCTCGTCGAGGAGCACGAGCATCGTTTCGGCGGTCGGGCGGGCGATGGCCGGCGAAGCCATGAACTGCTTGAAATCGATCATAAGCGCGCCGGGATCGATGACGGCGATCACTCCCTGGTGTGCGGTGTCGCGGCCGACCATGCGGTCCATTGCGCCGCCCTTCAGCGCGCCGGGAACGATGTTCGCCCGCTTCAAAAGGCCGCGGAGCTCTGCGTCATCGGCCTGCGCGGAAAGGAACACCTTCCGCACCGCGTGCGGGGCATGGGCAAGCGCCTCCACGAGGGCATGCTTGCCGTACATGTAGATCTTTTCCTTCCGGCCGCCGCTGCTATGCGCTTCGTGGCGCGTGCCGCTGTTCTGGCGCCGGCGCATCGGAGAATGCCGTATAGGACGGCGCCCGGATCGGGAATGAGGGCGGGGATGGCGCGCCATGATCAGGACTGCGGCGCCTGCGGTGAGGCGGACGGCGTTTGCGCGGGTGCGGCGGGGGAATGATGCTGGAATTCGCTGCCGGGCTTCCACGGGACGCCGAGCCAGGGGAGCAGCCATCGGTCGATGCCGAGCCATCCGGCGTTGCGCCACGCGAGGATCAGAAAGAGCTCGATGAGGAGCAGGAGCGGGTTTGTGCTTACCGCGCCGGCGAACAGGTAATTGATGTTCATGAACGCGCCGAAGAACGCGGCAATGCCGGTGAAGACCCCGAGAATAAGTCCGGCGCCGACCGCCAGCTCTCCGTAGGTCACCAGATAGGAGAAGAGAACGGCGTGGGGGATCGCCGCGCTCGTAATGAACGATGCATACCAGGATTGTACGGCGGGATGCGCCCCGGTTGCCTGGGCTGCGGCGCCCTGGAGGAATCCGCGGACCGCCGAACCCGCCTGCGCGCCCGCCCATGCGGGGCTTGTGAGTTTTTCCCATCCTGCCGTGACCCATTCGTAGCCGACATACAGGCGGAGGATAAGCCAGACCCACGCCATCCGCGTATCGGCGAACAGGAACTCGGCGAACTTCGGCTCGGGGATCACGACCGCATCATGAGGGTTTTCCATGGCTTCATTATACATTCTTTGCGGTTGGAGCGGAATCCACACCTTCTGCCAAAGCGGAACATGGGAATTGTGCTACAATGAATGGCATGGTCCTGCGTTGTCCCCATATTATGGGGACAACGCATAGCCGACCGGAACGCGCTATGCACAAAACGACGAAATTGACGCCCGTGATGAGAAAGGAGGTCTATCGCCGCTGGAAAAAAGGCGATATCTCGCTGCGCGCGCTCGGATCGGCATACCACGTCGATAAGAAGGTCATTCAACGGATCATTGTCCGCGGAGCGGTGGGCGATTTCTCGGTGCATACGAGCGCGAACGCGCGGTATCAAAAACCCGCGCCGGGAACGAAAAAACGCCCACGGTCGCCGATTCGTCGGGCGAAAAAAGACAAAAACGCATCATCATGAGGCATAGATTCCGGACGGGAGCGCTGATCGTTCTGGGCGGCATCGCGATTGCGGGCATCCTTTTTCTCGGAGACCGCATCACCCATGCGGGAACGCTCTATAACATCTCCGATACGCTGTCGACGTCCGCCCCCGGCCAGCCGGCGAACCATATCGTCACATTCACGACGAACAGTGCCATTCCGGCGGGCGACACCATTCAGGTCACCTTCGATCCCGCAACCAACGCGTTCGGCGGGGTGGGGAACGTGGCATTCGGGGACGTCACGTTCACCGGCGCGACGCTCGTCACCTCCTGCGCCGCGGGCAATGACGTAACGCTCTCGACGAGCACCGTACCGGGCGATGAAAGCATCATCTTCACGGTCTGCGGCGGCGCCACCGTTGCATCCGGAACGAAGACCATCGTCATCGGCAACGATCGGCTGATCAACCCGACCTCCACGGGCTCCTATGCGATCGATATCGGCGGAACGATGCCCGATTCCGGCGAAACGCGCGTCGCCGTCATTCCTGCCATCACCGTCCAGGCCGCCGTCGCGACGAATTTCTCGTTCAGTATCACGGGTATCGCCACAGGAACGTCGATCAACGGCGTGACGACGACCGGCGCGTCCGCGAGCGGGACCTTGGCGTTCGGGATTCTTTCCCCCGACGTGCCGGCGGTCCTTGGCCAGCAGCTTTCGGTCTCCACGAACGCGGCGAACGGATTCGCGGTGACCGTCCACGAGGATCAGGACCTGACGAGCGGAAACGGCGCGACCATCCATCTTTTCGATAACGGGAACGCGACCTCTACGCCATCCCCGTGGGCGGCGCCGGCGGCGATCGCCGCGGATCCTGCGACATACGGGCATATCGGCGTCACGACCGATGACGCGACCTTGGACGGCGGGGCTTTCACCGGAGCGAAGTTCGTCGGGAATTTCAACCCCACTTCGACGGCCACTGTTTTTGCCAATGCCGGTCCGGCTGACGGCGTGACGCAGAACATCGGCAAGGCGGATGTTGCCTATGAGATCGAGGTTTCCGGCCTGCAGGCGGCCGCAACCGATTATTCGAACGATCTTATCTACGTCGCCACGCCGGTGTTCTGAAGGCCGGCCGGCTCGAAAATATTCTGCGGGAGATGTTGAACGAAGTCAGAACCTATTTTAGCACCCTGGAAACCTATGAACCCTTCCCCAATTTTGAAGCCGTAGGAGGATCGGGCCATGCGCAAAATCGCTAACTAGCAATCACTAGCAATTATGTTCAAATCGACCGACCTCACACATAAAGGAGAATTGGTGCAACGCGTGGACATCACGGACTACCTCCGAGAGTTCCTGATCCATCTCGCCAAACACGATGGCCGACGCGTCGAAATCAGAAGCGAGGATGACGCGCGGCGCGTTTTGGGCTTTATCAATGTTCCCGAGAACACCCGTTATAAATCAATTGGAAATGGCGATGCGCCGATATGGAACCAACAGAAAATCGTTTGCATCGCGTCCAATCTTCAAAATGGCTACCTTTTTTATTTCATCTGCAATGGCTGCGGCGGCCGCGTGAAATATCTGTATCAATACTATCTGCTGGAGCCACCCCTTTGCAGGCGATGTCTCCGCATCCCATACCCGTCCATGCAATACGCCGAGCGCAAGCGGAGAAGGATCAGTAATATGCGTGAAGCCAACGTCAAAGGCCTCCCGCTCCCTCACTCCTCCAGAGAGATCGATATTACGATAGAAAAACCGAAAGGGCAGATTATTTTCTAATTCCAAGCAACATTAAACGATATTGGTTTTCTTCATGGTCGCCTGCGTCAGAGCAGGAATGACGTGGAGTGCTATGGTAAGAACGATATTCTCCATCTGGGAGTAATCGAGGGCAATCGCATCACCTTCCTTGAAAGAAATCTGCTCGTCCACGATCCTAACCGCCAAACCTTCGCCCGCGTTCAATATGCCTGGCCCGAGTATCTCACGGATCTCCTTCCCCGAGTCTGCGATAAACGATATCCTTTTGAACGTTGCAATTCTGTCCTTTTTGGCGATGCCTTTGTGATGCTCCAGCCCATTTCGAAGATCAAAATAATTTTGAATGACTGCGGCCATCGCATCATCAGCTAACAGCGACTCGATTTTTTTGGGAACGGTAATGGAGCTGTCCTCCGATATTTTCTTTAGCACAACAAAGAAATGCTCCGAAAGCAAAGCATCGACGGGCGTTGGTTCCGTTACTGTGATCGGCGTTTTCCTCGTATCTTCGCAAAGCTTTATCACAGCGAGCAGCCGATCCATAAAATCTTGGAGCGACCCGACGACCGCCTTCAAGCACTTGCCGATTTCACGGGCGCGAAGGAACTCCGCGTCGGGCATTGGGTTGATGGCCCAATGTATAAACTTATTGCCTGGCGCATAAGCACTCATTCCTTCAAAAGTTTTATCCTCAATGGATTTCAACACTACGCGAAGTGCAGTCAGATCAGCCATGATTTCCCCTTGGAGCTGGGCCGAAAACGGATTGAGGTCGATCGAAAAACCGACGGTTTGTTTTTCCATAACCCAAGTATTTTACCGCAAAATCTGGCGAGAACGGAGTATAATAAAGCTGCAATGGATAAATCGCTCGAAGATCAAATCGTTTTGATAGAAAAACTCGTCAGCATCGGACGGCTCCAGCTTGAAGACTTTGATGGGTTGCGCCAAGCGGAAGATCAGAAAGCCCCCGAAGATTTGAAGCAGGCCGCCATCCTTAAAACCCAGGAAATGCATATGCGGGTTTTTTGGGAACTTGCCGCATTTCTGACGGAGAAATTGAGAACTGAAAAAGATAGTAATTTCTTTTATTACGTTCCCTTTTTGCGGACGCTGATGGAAAACTACGCGGAACTGCTTTATATATCCTATCAACCGTCACGGGAGCAGTTTGGCATCGCGATCGGCAATTATCTTTTTGTGCTTGCTTGGCGCAATTCATCCTCCAATGGAAATGCGGAAGCTGATAACCTGGCGAGTCTCTATGAGGAATATCTTGGCCACATGAAACCAGTACTCGACAAAGAAAATATAACCTTCCCCGATACCGCATCTGGCTTATCAAAAAATAAATTTAAGGATAGCGGGTTCGCCTATCCTTCGCCCGAGGCCACCTTCAAGGAGCAGTATTTCAAAGATTGCTCGACTGATACGAGGAAGGTTTTCGATTTTAAACCAGAAACAATATACAACCATTACAGATGGTTTTCCGATTATGTTCACGGACAAGTATACGTCCTTGCGAAGTTCGATAAGCCAAGCACCGAGGGTCTTTGGCTGATAGCAGAATTGGCGAAGCTCGGATTGCTTATGGCCGAACTAACGAACAAAAAGCTCCTGAACGATAGAAGGAAAACGGAGTTTGAGACTTGGGTTAAAGATTTCGGCGATCAGAGGGCGGCATTCGTAAAATACTGGCAAGAAAAACGTGGGAGCTGATCAGCCATATCGGATTTAATTCACGAAAGGTGTGTATTGCGGATCTGTCTGAACGCCGCCGTGCTCCGAACAATCGTAGGTTGGATTTTGACTCACGCTATACGTTCCATCCACGCAAACGGCAGTCGCTCCTTGGGGTGCTCTATCCTGCACCTCACACGAATAATCATCTTCATCACAACAAGCTTTCGTACGAGAATTATATCCATAGGTACAAAACGACCCATCAGGAGCATTGCCACCTTCGTACGGGCCGTTTGAGGTTGGTGAGGCCGTAATGATCCTCGGCGTTCCATATGAAGCCCTGAACCCTTGTTGCTCGGCGTGCTGTGGCGTATCAAAACATTCACCATTCATCGCATCTGTCCTGTTCCAATACGGATCTCCAGGAAGATGGTATATCATGCTACGCAGGTTCGCTTTGATAGGGTGATCAGAGGGACAATTCCAGCCTGTTGGCGCAACCCATCCCTGCGCGAGTGCTTTTTGGATTTCGTATTTTTGATAATAATGAACGCCTAAAAAGATGATTGCGACGACGACTAAGATATAAAAAAATGGAAGATATTTCCTCCATTTTTCAAGACGGCTCACCATTTTAATTCCAGCCCTCCCCAAGATATTGGGCGAGCATCTCCGATAGTCGTCCTTTGGAAACGAGTTCAGTATTGTTGGCTTTTGCCAGATCACGAGCTGCATTGGTGAACTCCGAGGTGGTGATCACCATGGTTCTGCTGCAATCATAAAACTTCATCGCACCTACGACCTGCTGCACGGCGGCATTGCCCGTTGACCAGTCGCGATAGCACTTCGCCTGAATGAGAATGCGTTCGCCGTTTTTGTTTGCGATGAGATCGCCGCCTTGGTCGCCAGACTTTCCAATCCATTCAACGTTATACCCCATAGCCTCAAAAAGACGATAGAGTAGTTTTTCAAAATCAGGGCCGCTCAAAAGCGCGAACCGCTGCGGCGCTTTCGTAATGCTCGCTCGCGTAAGATTTTCTTCCTTCTCTTGGATGTAATAGCGAAGAAGGATATAAATATCTCCGCCTTTGCCCGTCCTCAATCGGACGCCTTTCTGTATGAGATCTTTTTCAAGATCATTGATGCGATACCAGTCAAACTTATGATTACGGAACGTCCATCCCTTCATGCTCTTTCCCTCGAAGCCGAAACGATTGATGAAGTTTCTGACGTTTTCCTCCTGGCCAGCATTTTTGATTGCCTGGATCAGCTCCTCACGGCGTTTAATCTTCCTCTTGCGCATCCATACTTCAAAAGCGATAAAGGCGGCGATGATGGCTACCGCGCCAACCCCTACATAAGCAAACCAGCGGTAATAAGCGGCTCGATCAGTTTGATAAAGCAGGCCCCAGTAGACGACAACCCCAAGAACCACAACAATACCGACGCGCCATGCGAGATCGTACAATGCATCTGTAGCCTTTTCAGCTCGACCCTTCGATTTCGGCATGGCTTCATTTTAGCACTCCGCGGGCCATTAATTAAAGCGCGTTGAGCTGTGTTTGATAATTCAGATAAAGCTGCTGTTCTTGAAGCTGTATCTGTGCGATCTGCTGGTTCGCGTTATTCAATAGCTGGCTCTCCTGCGCTTCGAGTAGGCCCATTGGGATCGCCTGTTTTTGGGCGGCCGCAAGGTCGCTGTAGTATTTCGTTTTGATATTCACAATCTCCTGATCCAATGCGAGCTTCTGCGAATTGTATTGCTGCGTCAGGGCGTTGATCTGGTTCGCCTTCGCCTGGGCCGCTGCGGCCTGTTGCGCAGCCGCAGCTTGAAGCTGTTGGTCAGTGTTCGAGGATTGCGTTGCTTGGGATTGTTGCGGAAGCTGGCAATACGCGCTGCCGCTCGATGGGCAGACAAAACTCTGGCCCGCAGGACATGAGGAGTAATACGTGCCGTTGCAGAGCGTGCCGATCGGGGCGGCGGGTTGTGCGACAGCCGAAGAAACGCCCGATGTTGCCACGGTTTGCCCCTTTGTCGGCGCTTTGGGGTGAGATTGGGCCTTGACCAAGGGCGTGGAGGTCGGAGCCGTTTGTGGTGAAGATGTTGCGATTTGCGCAGTCGAGGATATTGGAGCTGCGGGCGGTGCGCCCCAGCTGAACCACGTAAACGGGTTCCACCACGTTGCCGCAAAGGCGAGCGATGGAACGAAAAGGATTGCGATAAAGAAAAGATAAAGCTTCTTCATGGCGCAATTTTCTACTGCGACGTGAGCGTGATTGAGTTGGTTACGCCCATTGCGCTGAATGTGATGGTATGCGTGCCAACCGTCTTGAACGCGTAGTTGTAGGGGTAATACGCGACAGCAGGATTACCAACTACGTTTCCCGTACCGTTGATCGTCGCGTTTTGGTTCGGATCATCGGTCGTAACCGTCATCACGGCATCGCTCACCGCTTGGCCTGATGGGTTAAGGAGTTCAGCCCCTAAACTCACGTAGGCATTGTCTGGCGCTTCCACGGCTCCAGGGCGATCAATCGTGGATGTCGGATTGGTTATATAGCTACGCGCTCCTGCCCCCTCTGAGGCAACAACACCTCCAGGAAAAGAAATCAATTGAATACTGTAGCCAGACGGAACGGAAGCAGCCGATTGTGTCGTTGTAGCCGAGGTGGAAGTTGATTGCGTTACGGGCGTTGATTGGTTTGCAGGCGCAGAATAGCTCGGCGGCGGGGTTGCAGTCGTCGTGGTTGATTGGGTTGGGACTGACTGCTGCAATTCGCTGTCCGCAATCGCGATTGCCTGACTCGCGAAGTTCAATGCTTGTGCCTTGAGCGTCGGATTGGCCGCAAGGTTTGGGTTAGAGAGCAAGCCTAACGCCATCTGAAGAATAAGAACAATGGATGATAGGTTCATGGATTTTATTTGAATAAGTTAATTAAAAGACCCTCCTACGAAGGAGGGTTTCATCGGCCAAAAAACCCACCACGTAGGCGGCCCCTTGCGAGGCCCATATCCCTTTCGAGATATGACTGGTCACAGTGCTCCCACATGATGGGATCTTTATCTGTGACCAGTTTTTGAGCCATGCCAGCGGAAAACCGCTGGTTTAGGCTGCCATATTAAGTTCAATGAAATAGTACCGCTTTCAGAGTAAAATGTGTAGTATGCGTGGTGAGATAAAGCATATCATCAATAAAGCGACGGAGCGTATATATCGCGTGTCGCTACGCCCAGATTTTCAAGGTGACATCGCAGAGTTTAGAAAACATTATAAGATCCCAAAAGAAACATTTGGATGGGGCTGGCCCGACGAGTCCTTCGAAAAAGCGAAGGGGAAAAATCCTTTGCAATATTACTACGATCAAGAAAAAATATTGCTCAAATATCGGCGCTTCGGACTGCTCCAAACGGACACCTATAGAAATCTTCTCGAGCGATTTATTTTGAGTGGTCGCGTTTTTGCTTCTCCCGAACCTTATCCGAACGCGTCGTTTTATATCGAGATGCCTGATGCCAATGAATTTAAAGCACAAGGGCGATCTTTTTTAAAACTGGTCATCTATGACACCGCAAGCCAAGACGACATGATTGATTACATCACCGAAAACGCCCCAAGAATAAAAGATATTTTGAAAACCCACTCCCCTTTGAAAGAAGTCCGCAAAACCAAAAATCTGATGCTGGAGCAACGCCTGCGAGAACTCGCTCAGATGAAGCATGATGAACTGAAAAGACTAGCAGGGATAAGAGACGCGGCGTCGCATTATAAGCATTCTTTGATCCATAAAATCCTCAAGCGCGAAGGTTATCCCGCGGTGCCTAAACCCGACACTCTCAAAAAAGCGCTAGAGCGCTTACGCACGAAGGGACATTAAGTGCCAGGGAGATATTGTCGGTATGCGCCATTTTTGACCCCAGTAAACTAGAGGTGTAACGTTCGCGATTTTTCAGTGCGTGGTGAGCACGGAGGCAAACGTCCGCCAGTTCTCACCACCTGGCGGACGTTTGCCTATCCATGCTATCCGAAAAAGCCATCACAAAATACTGAGAAATCTACCGACAGCAATATGGAGTGGATATTTCGCGCGAAGAAGCGACCGAACAAGGCCAGCGGCTTTTGAACCTTGCGCGGGTTGTTTTCCAGCCGATGCCAAAGACATTTGAAAAACGCTATCGCGAGCTGTTAGGAGAAAAACAAAGTCATGAAAAAAATCAGCAAAAATTATAACTCGCTCCTGATCGAGCAGCTTCGCACAAAACCGATTGCATTCAATCCGCTGCTTGCTCAATTAGCCCATAGCGCTCTCGCGGGATTATTTTTATCTCAATTGCTATTCTGGCACGAAAAAGGCGCTAAGAAAGGATGGGTATGGAAAACGATAAAAAATGTCTGGGCTGAAACATCAATGACCCGCAGCGAACAGGATCGCTCCATCCGCATTTGGAAACGCCTTGGCGTCCTTGAGGTCGAGCTTCATGGCATACCTCGAAGGCGTTATTTCAAAATCAATATTGAAAAATTAGTGGCGCTCCTTGAAAAAAACTTTAACAAAAGGGTGCTGCTACCAACAAACCAGATTGCTGATTTCGACAAACAAGAATACCCAAATGGGCTTACTATTACAGAGAGCACCCGAGAAAAAACTTTCAGAGACTTCTCTTTACAAGAGACGCGCGATGCAAAATCTCGATATGGAGAAATGCGGAAACGCTTTGGGAAAGCGTTTCCAGGAGGATCCGACGACTAAATGCACGACTTGGCTTTATTAACACAACAGCGCAATAATAAACATGACCACTATGGACACCTACTATCGAAGCTTGAAATGGGCCAACTATAGCCGTAAATCGAGCGAGGATAAAGATCGCCAAGTATTAAGCCTCCCCGCTCAACGCGCATGGGCCGAAGATGTCGCCGCGAAAGCCAGCGTCTCCTTCAATGAATACTTCGCCGAAGAACGATCGGCGAAATTACCATATAACCGTCCGCAGTTTGATGAGTTGGTTATCAAGATAAAAAAAGGAATTATAAATGCAATCGTCTGCTGGAAGCTTGATCGACTCGCGCGAAACCCAGAGGAGGCTGGGATTATTCTTGGACTTTTGAAACGCGGCGAATTGAAAGCGATCATTACAGCTGATCGCGAATATCGCCCAGAGGATAACGCCCTCATATCGTACGTTGATTTCGGCATGGCCGATCAGTTCGTTCGTGATTTGAGCAAAAATGTGAAGCGTGGACAGCAGATAAAAATAAAAGCAGGTTGGCGTCCTGGCCCTTGCCCTATTGGCTATCTGAATGACATGAGCAAGCTCAAAGGAGAGCGCATTATTATCGACGATCCCGATCGTTGGGATCTTATACAACGTCTCCTCCGCTTATTCTTGGACGGCGGCTATTCCGTACGGAAGTTACGAGAAGAAACTATCAAATGGGGCCTCAAAACCAAGCCGCAACGGCGGCAAGGAGGAAAAACTATGAATATCTCGCATATTTATCGCACCTTGATTGATCCGTTTTACGCGGGATACTTTTGGACAATCAATCAAGAAACTGGCGAGCGCGTGCTGCAAAAGGGCGCTCATCATCCAATGATCACTCTTGAGGAGTTTGACCTTATTCAGAAAAAGCTCGGGCACAAAGGACGGCCGCGGCCCAAAAAGACCAATCTGATATACATGGAGAAGATGGAATGCGGCGAATGCGGAGCGGCGATAACAGGAGAAGAAAAATATCAGATCATCTGCTCACACTGTAAGGAAAAGTTTGCAGAGAAGAAAGATCGCATTGATTGCCCATACTGCAAAACCAAAATTGCTGATATGGACGACCCTAAAATCCTGCACTACATTTACTTCCACTGTACGAAACGCATCAATCCCAACTGCACTCAAAAATCAGTTACGATCAATAACCTTGAAGCGCTTATCGATCAAGAACTTCAAAAGTTCAACCTTTCCGAATTATTCGCCCAGTGGGCACTCGAAGAACTCGCCAACGACACGGAATGGCAGGTAAAGAGCCAGAATGCAGTCATAGACTCCCAGGATCGCGAATACAAAGAGGTTGTGGCAAGACTGATGAACCTCACCAAGCTCTATACATCGCCCAACAACGCCGACGGTAGTTTACTCTCGCTTGAAGAATATCAGCCGCAACGGAACGAACTTATGGCCCGTAAGAAGCAGCTCGAAAAAGATCGCGAGACGACGGGCCGCAAAGTTGAGGAGTGGATCGATTGGGCGGAAAACTCTTTCGACTTCGCTACCGCAGCGCGAGTCTGGTTTGAGAACGGAACGCCCGAACAGAAGCGAGACATCTTCTTTTCCCTCTCGGGTTCGAACCTCGTCTTGAAAGATAAAAAACTCACTATTTCCGCACGAAAACCGTTGGACTTCTATTCGACCATCGCAGTTCAGTATCCTTCAACAACAAATCGGTTAGAACCTAAAAATAAGTTAATAAAAACAGGGCAAACTCTGCCCTTTTCGGCTGATATTCCTGCTTTGCGGTGGGGGTGGGATTCGAACCCACGATACCGTTTCCGGTATAACGGTTTTCAAGACCGTCGCCTTCAACCACTCGGCCACCCCACCATTTGTAACGGTGGACTCACGGGGAATCGGACCCCGACCTCCTCCATGCCATGGAGGCGTAATACCATTTTACTATGAGCCCGAAGCGAGGCCAGTCATCGCTCGCCACTCATTCTATCTATATTGCTCCGCTCGCGTCAATCATCTATAGTGTTCTCGAAGCCCCTGTAGTTCAATGGATAGAACCGGCCCGTCCTAAGGGCAAAATGGGAGTTCGATTCTTCCCGGGGGCACAACGCAGTGAGACCAGACCGAGAGGCTTAATGTTGATTTTTTTGAAGGCAGGAAAGTCGCGCCCCGACTGGGGCCTTTTTTCTAAAAGTTCGATTCCACGAGGGGGGCACTGTAATCGTCTGGCCGTGCCGGCAGTTATCCACCGTTCCGGCTTTTCTTTTTCTCCGGAAGGAGTATGGTAAAAAAAGTTGCTTTTCGCCGTTCAACCCAGCGTCGGGAAGCCGATCCCCTCAAAAAAGGAATAACATATGCAGATGGAGCTGGCACTTGCCAACGCTACCGCAGTGGGTGTGGATTTTCACATCCCCGAATTAACCGCCCGCCGCCAGTTGTCCGAGGTGTGCACCGCGCCGGAGTGCGCCGAGATGATCATCGCATTCCGGAATCGCACGCTTTCCCTCGATCAGCAGCGGAAAAAGAAGAAAGCGCTCGCTCATTGCAAGGGATGTCGCCCGTGCTCGATGAAGTTGGGATGGGGCACCCTTTGACGGAGATTATTCCTTTACTAAAATGGGCCGTTCCCCCGACGGCCCATTTATCATGTTCGCGCCCTTGATATACGGCGTTTTTTTTGCAACTATAGAGCAGTGGAACGGAAGGGTGGCTGAGTGGTCGAAGGCGCCGCACTCGAAATGCGGTGTACTCGAAAGGGTACCGTGGGTTCGAATCCCACCCCTTCCGCAAAATGTATAGGGATGCTACGGAGTGCCTATCGCATCCACCGCGAAATGGTCGGGATTGCCGTTGCGTGCCGTCAATCCTTGGCCGAGGAAAGTCCCTTGCAGGGTATACAAAATTCCGGAGTGGAGCGAGGCGAGCAATGGTCCGGTGACGGGCAGGTCATAAGGGCCGACGGTGCCGGTCGGCTCGTCCGAAATGATGTCGTATCCTGTATCTTTTTCCAGAAGATATCCCCGTATGGCAAGCGTCGCGCCGATGTAGGGAGCGGGATTCCGCGTAACCGCGCCCACTGCATATACCGCGGGATTTCCCGCAGTGGTCGATGACGGCGTTGTTCCGGCAATGATGCTCAGGCCGTCGGGAATGTTCAACTGGCCGGGACCGTTGCCCGGCTTTCCTGTTACGCCATATTGCCAGATGATCTGTTTGGTCTGTTTGTCGATCACGATGACGCGATGATTGAAGTCATCGTTCGCCAAGATGTTGCCGTTGGGGAGCTCGATCGCGAGCGAAGGTTTGTCGAGGGTCGTAGTGCCCACCCCGCCGAATTCCCAGACGACATTCCCTTGTCGCGTGATCTCGATGATGTTGCCCGGGTTTTTATATGAAGCCACGAGTATGTTTCCCGCGGCGGTCGGCTGGGGGTCGGATGGATAGAGGATCGGCAGGGTCATGGAAAATATCGGTTGCCACTGGGGATCCAGTTCGGTGACGGAGTGATTGAGGATGGTGCTCACGAGCGTGTCCCCATTCGACAGGGGTGTATCACCGTTGGGTGCGTCCAGGTGTCCGGGAGCGGTTCCGCATTGCCTGGTGATGCCGTATTGGCGCACGATCTTTTTGCCGGGCGTTATCTCGAGAATACGGCAATTTTGGATGTCCGCAACGGTGAAATTCCCGTCGGGGAGCTGGTATGCGTCATCGGGGTGGTACAGATAGCCGATCCCCGAACCATGCGTCCCCGGCACCCCGTACTGCCAGAGTATTTTCTTGGTTCGATAATCTATTTCCTCAATGACGTGGTAATACTCAAGGCTTGCTATCACGGTGGTGCCGCCGTTACCGAAGAACGCGTCGTCGGCGCCGTATCCTGCCGGCAGCCCCTTGAAGTCATACTCCCAAATGATCTTTTTGTCGGGCGTGACTTCGATGATTCGGTTGTTGCCGCGGTCCGCGATAAGGACGTTGTATCCGCCAAGGGCGGAAGTGTCCTTCGGCTGCGCCGCGATCTCTTGCGGAGATGCCGGAACGGAGGAAGGTATTGCGATATCCTTATCATTCGAAAAGAATGCATCGAGGTCGAATGTGGAGATAGCGGGATCTGATTGATGCCGGAAAGTGATCATCCATACTCCCCACAGGAGCGCAATGATGAATACGGACCCTGCGGCGATGAGTATTTTTTTCATGGCAAATGCGCCATCATTATATTCCAGGCGCGCGGAGATGGAAAGAAATATTGCCGATGATCCCCGGATATACGTTTCTATTGCGCAAAAACGCCCCATTCGGTATATTTTCCTGGTGAGCGGTGCAGCAGCGCCACCTTAGCTCAGCTGGTAGAGCAGTGCTTTCGTAAAGCAAAGGTCCCCGGTTCGAATCCGGGAGGTGGCTCAAAATGGTATAATAAAAGCATGACCAATCCTGAACAGATGAGTTTCGATTTTGAGGGAAAAGATATTCCCCCGGCGGAAAAAAAAGCGGAGAACGAGGTGCCATCCCGCGGACCTTCTCGCATTGAAGTGGACGATGAATGCCAGTATTGCGGCGCTCCGTTTGAAAGCAACCGGTCATGTCAGTATTGTGCGAGCAACCCGACCAAGAAGGATTTTCTGAAATCGAACGGGAAATAATCAGTCGTTTATCTCCTTTATGGATCACGCCGATCAATTGAACGAATTGGACACCGAAGCTCGCCGGTTGGGCGAGCGTCTTTGACCTCGATGCGAAACGGAAGCGGATCGCGGAGCTCACAGCGGCAATGTCGTCCGCGGATTTTTGGTCCGACCGGAAAAGCGCGGATGAGAAGACAAAAGAGCTCGGCGAATTGAACGATATCGTTTCAAAGTGGAGCGAAGTGCGGATCGGCATCGATGACCTGAAGGTTCAGTTCGATGAGGACGCGTTCCATGAGGTGAGGCGAAAATTCCGGGAGTTCGAGCTGACCCAGCTTTTCACCGGGCATTACGACAAGCAGGGAGCCGTGCTTGCGATCTATCCGGGCGCGGGCGGCGACGATGCCGCGGACTGGGCGCGGATGCTGGGCGAAATGTACGAGAGCTATGCGAAGCGGCGCGGATGGAAAGTGCGCGACATCGACGATAATCCGCGTTCCCGCTCGTTCGAGGTGAGCGGTCCGTACGCGTACGGCTACCTCAAGAACGAGCAGGGCGTGCACCGGCTGGTGCGCATCTCGCCGTTCAACGCGAAGCATTCGCGCGAGACCTCGTTCGCCCTCGTCGAGGTCGTGCCCGACCTGCCTGCGGTGGACGAGTCGAAGCTCGTCATACCCGAGGGCGACCTCAAGTTCGAATTCTCGCGCGCGGGAGGGCCCGGCGGGCAGAACGTGAACAAGGTGGAAACGGCCGTGCGCGTCGTGCATCTGCCGACGGGCGTCGCCGTGAGCTCGCGCGCTCAGCGCTCCCAACAGCAGAACCGAGAGGCGGCGCTCCACATCCTCAAGGCGAAGCTTTTTCAGATGATGGAGCAGGAAAAAGTGAACGAGGTGGGGGCGCTCCGCACGAAAGTGAAGCCGGAATGGGGGAATCAGATCCGGTCGTACGTGCTGAATCCCTATCAGATGGTGAAGGACCATCGCACCGGCGCGGAAACGGCGCGCGTCGATGGCGTGCTCGGCGGAGATATCGATATGTTTATCGAGGCCATGCTGGAGCAGTCGAGCAAATAATGGTATCATTATATCCGTGATCGTTTTCCAGGGAGTTTCAAAACATTACACCGGGCACGGCGCCGCGCTGGAAGATATCAGTTTCGAGATCGATCCCGGCGACTTCGTTTCGCTTGCGGGGCGCTCCGGCGCGGGAAAATCCACTATCATCAAATTGCTCATCGGAGAGGAGAAGCCTTCGAAAGGGCGCGTGTTCTTCGGCCAGTATGAAGTGAATAAATTGCAGGACAACGAGCTGCCGGCGTTCCGCCGGCATATCGGCGTGGTTTTCCAGGATTTTCGCCTTCTCCCGACGAAGA
>JAKAGE010000047.1 GCA_021817655.1 bacterium | reverse complement strand
CGGCAGCAAGAGCGTTGCCGACGTCGAGTTCGTGCATGCGCCCGCGATCGTCGTGCTCTGGCCGAGCGTGATGATCCCGGGTGTTGCGCCGATGCTCGCGGTGGGCGGATTGACCGCCGCGTTCACCGTGACGGTGACGGAGGCGTTCGCGCTGCCGCCGGCGCCCGTGCAGGTGACGGTGTATTTGTCGTTTCCTGCGGCTGCCGGCGTTTCCTTCGTGGTGAAGTTTTCGCTGGCATCGAGCGTGAGCGGCGACGAAGTGCCGTCCGGCAGCAAGAGCGTTGCCGACGTCGAGTTCGTGCATGCGCCCGCGATCGTCGTCGACTGTCCGACAAGCAGGGTCGTCGGATTCGCCGTGATCGTGGCGGTGGGTTGCTGTGGAACGATCGTTCCACCGGTGCTTCCGCCGCTGCTGCATCCGGCGATGGCGGTGCTGAGGGTGATGACGGCGCCCAGGCAAACAAGCCCGGACGCAAAAGACGTGAATCTCGCAATGAGCTTGTTGTTGCCCATGGCTCCTCCTTCATTTCCTTGATTTTTTATCGCAAACTGCGTAAAACAGCCCGCAATATGCTGTTGAGAATTATAGGAGAAATAATGGTACTTGTCAAATACCGCGCCGTGTGATAAAATTTCCTCCAGCACCAAACGACCGGTGTGAGAAGGAGAAAAACCACATGCACCATGTAACGATCCGCGCCGGAGTTTTCGGCGCGTTGCTTGCGCTTGCGGCAACGGGACTCATCACCCCGCCTGTCGCAGCCGTCGCTCAAACCTCGTTCTCTTCGGGCAATGACGGACTTCCGGACGCACCTGACGGGCCAACGAAGCGGATCCCCAAAAAGACCGCGTTCGCCTTCAGGGCGTCGGAGTTCTTCCTCGGAGGGGCTACGGCGTTTGATATGTCAACGACTGTCATGTCGTTGGATCATCCCACGACCGCGCATGGGAGCGATGGTTTGATCATCGCTCATTATTACGCGGAAGAGCAGGGCTGGGCCGGAATGTTCGGCAAACGGGATGTATGGACCGCCGTTACGGCGAACGTACTTCTGAATGCCGCGATAGACCGGTACAGCAGACGGCTCTTTGCACGTGGGGGACGATGGCGCGCACTCGGCTGCGGCGTGAACATCGCGAAAGCGGCGTTCAATGCCGGGGCTGCGATAAGCAACATCCGTTCCAATGGGCGGATCGATCAACGCATACAACGGATGACGGGCGAAAAGGTCCAATACTGGACCCCGTAGGCGCCATCCAGGGCGGTCGGCGGGAAGGGGATTACCATCCCCGGACCGCCGATCATTTAGGTTTTTCGGGCCTAATAAGGGGCTTGACTTTTTTCCTTGGTCGGGTAGTATATTAGCAGCGGCGGAAAGACAAATTTGTTGCGTGCGGCGTGCACGCGCCATTGGAGGGTAGGACTGCGCTGGGGTTGGTGGAACCCCCTTCTTCGCAGTTCGCGAACATCTTGTCGGTTGATTACCGGCATCATCCGTTCCCCTCCCCGGGTTTCCGAGGCTGTTTCGCTTTCACGCGGGACAGCCTCTTTTCATTTTATGGATTCAAATTAAGAATTCAGGAACCGGTCGATTTTTTTCCAGAGTGCCGGTGTTTTGGATAGTGAGAGATGTCCTCCGCGCGGCAGGAGCACGAGCGTTGCGCCGGTCGCGCGGGCGAACGCTGCAGAGGTCCGGGCATAGACGATCTTGTCATCCTTTGCGTGAATAATGAGCAGTTTTGTCCCGTCGATCGCGCCGGCTTCGTGCATCGGATTATAGAACGTCCCGCCGCGCAGTTTCTTCCATGCGGCCGCGGTTGCCCCGCGATAGCCGTTGCCGAACGCCGCGCGCGTGAATGCGGCGAGCCGGGCGAGCGGTTCGGCTTCTGTTTCCACGCGCCAGTCGGTGACGGGGGAGAAAGCGACCGCGCACCGCACGCGCGGGTCGCGCACGGCGAGGATCGCCGCCGCGCCGCCGAAGCTCGAGCCGATCACGGCGATCTCGGGCCGCGCGATGCGGTATGCCGTGCCGGACCACAGGTCCGTGAATCCGCGCGAGATGCCGTCGATCACGTCGATCACGTCGCGCTCCGGCGGACGGGAAAGGAACGACCCGCCGCTTTCCCATGTGCCGCGGAAGCGGGGGACGAACGTCCAATATCCTTTTTCTGCCAGGAAATTCATGAGATCGATCCTTCCGCCCGGATACCCCGGCATGCCGCCGCACAGAATGACGGCCTTGCCCCTTTCCGGCCGCCGGGAGCGGGCGTTCCGGCGGGCGCCCCCGTTTCGCCGCGGCGCCGGCGGAAGGAATTCGCAGACGATGTCCTTTGCAAAGCGCGTGCGGAGCGCATAGGGATAATGCGCGGGCGCCTTGTCCGCTGGTTTTTTTATCCGCTTCATTTTTCTTTCATCATACCATTGCGGCAACATAGCCGTTGCTGCATGGGCGCGGTATAATGGGGATATGATCCGTCCGGAAACGGGAAAGAACGGAGCTGTCGTCCGGAACCGCCGCTCCGGGCAGGCGATGCTCATCACGGTGCTCGCGCTCGGCGGCGCGATCCTCGGCGCGACGACCGTCGCGGGGCTTTTGACGCTCTATCAGATCCGCGCGACGACGGACGCGGAAAGTTCCGCGAAGGCCGTGTTCGCCGCCGATGCGGGCGTCGAATGGGCGCAGTACGTCTATAATTGCGTGAACGTCGATACGGACGGCAAGCGGTGCCAGGGAGGCCAGACGCCCGCGCCGCCGGCGCTGCTCTCGGCATCCGGCGCGACGGTCTCGTCGACCTGCTACAGCGATTACGGGGCGACCGTTGTTTCGTCGTGTTCCAGCGCGAACACGGTCGCCGGGATTTCCACCGGCGCCGCTCTCAGTTCCGAGCGCGCGTTCTATCTTGGGTTTTCGACCACGACGACGGTGTATCCGTAGCACGCATCATTTCCGATGACCAAAGACGAGGCAAAACTGCGCATCGAAACGCTGCGGAAGGAGATCGATCGGTATCGGCACGCTTACCACGTGCTCGACCGGTCGGAGATCTCCGACGAGGCGCTTGATTCGCTCAAGAAGGAGCTGTTCGATCTCGAGCAGAAATTTCCGTCTTTGGTCACCCCGGATTCGCCGACCCAGCGCGTGGCGGGAACGCCGCTCAAGGAATTCGCAAAGGTGCGGCATGACGTGCGCATGACGTCCTTCAACGACGCGTTTTCGGAGGAGGATATGCGCGATTGGCATGCCCGGCTCGAGAACTATCTTGGCCGGAAGCTCGCGCCGGCCGCGGACGCACCCGGCGTTCCGCTCTTCTATTGCGAACTCAAGCTGGACGGACTTGCGATCGAGCTTGAGTACGAGGGCGGCGTGTTCGTCCGCGGTTCCACGCGCGGCGACGGGCTGATCGGCGAGGATGTGACGCAGAACCTGCGCACGGTGGAGGCGATCCCGCTCAGGATCCTGCCGCGCGCGGAGATCGAAAGGAATCTGAAGCAGGTCGGCCTGGATGCCGGCAGATACGATCTTTCGCTGCGGCGGCTCGTCGTGCGCGGCGAGGTCTTTTTGACCAAGCGCGAGTTCGCGCGGGTCAACCGCGAGCTTGCGGCGAAGGGCGCGAAGACGTTCGCGAATCCGCGCAATCTGGCCGCCGGTTCGATCCGGCAGCTCGATCCGAAGGTGGCCGCGAGCCGCCGTCTCGATTCCTTCCAGTACGATATCGTGACCGATATCGGCCAGACATATCACGAAGAAGAGCATCTCCTGCTGGCAGCGATGGGATTCAAGACGAATCCGCACAACGGGCCTGCGAAGGACCTCGCCGGCGTGTTCGCGTTCCGCGACCACTGGGGCGAGCACGAGCGGCGCGAGGCGATGGATTACGAATATGACGGCACGGTGATCCTCGTGAACGACAACGCGACGTTCGACCGGGCGGGGATCATCGGCAAGGCGCCGCGCGCGGGGATCGCGTACAAGTTTTCGCCGCGCGAGGCGACGACGGTCGTTGAAGGCATCAAGGTGCAGGTGGGGCGCACGGGGGCGCTCACGCCGGTTGCCGTGATGCGGCCGGTGAACGTGGGCGGCGTGACGGTCACCCATGCCACGCTCCACAATGCGGACGAGATCGGACGGCTCGGATTGAAGATCGGCGATACCGTGATCGTCCAGCGGGCGGGTGATGTGATCCCGCAGATCGTCAGGGTATTGCCGGAATTCCGCAGCGGGCGCGAGCGGGCATTCAAAATGCCCGCGAAATGCCCCGTGGACGGGTCGCCCGTTGTCCGCGATGGCGCGATCACGCGCTGTTCATCGAAGGCGTGCGCCGCCCAGCATCGTGAATCGCTTTATCATTTTGTTGCGCGCGCCGCTTTTAATATAGAGGGGCTCGGACCGAAGATCATCGACAAGTTCCTTGACGAGGGCCTGATCTCCGATGCGGCGGACATTTTCGAGCTGCGCGCCGGCGACATCGCCGCGCTCGAGCGGTTCGGCGCGAAGTCGGCGGAGAACATCGTGAACGAGGTTGCGGAAAAGAAGCGCGTGACGCTCGCGCGGTTTTTATACGCGCTCGGCATTCTGCACGTGGGCGAAGAGACGGCGAACACGCTCGCAAAAAATTTGGAGTTCCCGCATTACGATAGCACGGTCCCCGTTAAAAGCATTGTAAAAACATTCGCGGGTCTCGCGGTTGATGATCTGCAGGAGGTGCCGGATGTTGGGCCCATCGTGGCGAAAAGCATTCACGACTGGTTCCGCGAAAAGCGCAACCTCGCGCTTCTCGAGCGGCTCGAAAAGGCGGGCGTGACGGTGGAGGCGATGTCCGGGCGCGGCGGGAGCGGCGATGGCGCGGGCGGCGGAAAGTTCGCCGGCAAGACGTTCGTCCTCACCGGATCGCTCGAATCGATGGACCGCGAAACGGCCAAGGAGCGGATCCGGGCGCAGGGAGGCGACGCGTCCGAATCGGTCAGCAAGAAAACGAGCTACCTCGTGGCCGGCGCCGAGCCGGGCTCCAAGTATGCGAAGGCCCGGAAGCTCGGCGTGCCGATCATCGACGAGAAGGAGTTCTTGAAAATGCTGGGGGAATAATATAAAATCGTCAGGGTAGCGTATGCGGTCGTAGCTCAATTTGGTTAGAGCATCCGCCTGTCACGCGGAAGGTTGCCGGTTCAAGTCCGGTCGGCCGCGCACTTCCGGACGGATTGAGGCAAATACCTCATTTCGTCCTTGTATAGTCTGCATTTTCGCTGGTTCAAATGACCTAATTTTCGCTTCTATCGCAGGATAGCGTTTTTTGATCGGCATGAACCATTCTGCCGCGTGAATGCTGAGCAAATTGTCCTTAAGCGTCGGGTTCAAGTGGGCAACAGTCGAAAGTATCTCTCGCTTCGTTTTTGCGTCTCCGGAAAGGAATGCACTGTGCGCATAGGCAGCGAATTCGAAGGTCCTTCTCGTGAGCTCGATCCAGTCGTCGGCGTGGTCTTCTGTGTTGCGCAGTTTGGTTTTTAAGGCGGTCAGCTCGTTTTTCAGGCGCGTTTTTTCGCGCAGGTATTCATCGTCATCGATCATCTCCCGGATGCGCATCTGCGTGAGGCTATCGAGCTGTTTCTGGGCATCGTCAATGGCCTTCTGCTGGGTCTCGTGGATCTTCACGCGCCCGTCGATTTCCTCATCACTCCATTCATCAATGACGGTGAGCGCCCAATCCTTGAATTCCGGAAGGATGGTGATCGATTCGAGTTCGCGCTCGATAGTTTCGGCAATGCCTTCTTCG
>JAKAGE010000046.1 GCA_021817655.1 bacterium | reverse complement strand
CCGCGCCGGGCGCCGTCGAGGTCGCTGCCGCGCCGGGCGCCGTCGAGGTCGCCGTCTTCGGCGCAAGGACCTTCGCGAGCGTCTGCGTAAGCACATTCGCCTCCGCAGGCGACGGGACGCCGGGCATGGTCGAGGTCATCTGCGGATAGCTGATATCGGCAAGCTTGATCTGCGTATCGATCGCCCGCGCTTCGGCGCGAAGATCGGTCGGATCGATCACGGAATATTGCACGGGCGAGATCGAACCCCCTCTCCCGAAACCGCCGGTCAGTATTAATACGAAAAGTCCGGCGAGCGCGACCGCGACACCGGTCTCCACCATCCGGAAGACGGCGAAAATGCCGCGCACCGTGAGCGGCTTCTGCTGGGGGGATGCGAGAATGTCCCGCTTCGTCCGTGCCGCGAACTGTCCGTCCGGCGCAATCCCTTTGAATTGTTTCAGTATCTCAAATAGTTTCATCGTCTTTTTCCTCCTCCGGCGCCCCGATCTTTTTGCGGAGCGCTTTTATGGCCCGATGCTGGACAAGTTTGATCGCTCCCTCCGAACGCTTGAGGATGCCCGCCACGTCTTTGAGCGGCATGTCCTCAATAAAACGCAGAATGATCACATCCTGATATTCGGGCTTGAGCTCCCGCATGGCGGCCCGGACCGCTTCGAATTCCAGCTTGGCCGCAAGATCGAGCTGCGCCGCGGCCGGGATCGCGGAAGAATCCGGATCGAGCTTTTCCAGGCTTACATTGTTCCTGCGCGAACGATAATGGTCGACGACGAGGTTCCGCGCGATCTGATAGAGCCAGCTCGAGAACGGATGCCCGCGATACGAGTACGTCTTGATCTTCGCCCACGCGGAAAGGAACACCTGATGGGTGATATCCTCGGCTTCCTCACGGCTGCCGACCTTGACCACTATAAAACGGTATATCTGCGGGAGATAATGATCGTAGAGGGAGCCAAAAGCCGAGGAATCACCCCCGACGGCTGCCCGAATGACTTTTTCCTCACCGTCCAGCATTTACAACGTAAATTACGTGATTTGGTTACTTTCCCTGCGATTTCCCTAGCAAAAATGCCCTCGCAGTAGGGCATTTTATCTATGTTTCCATTATAGCGCTTTTGGCGCGGCGGGTCTAGGTATATTTTAGATTGTTTTAACCACCCTTTGGTTATGATGTCCGCGGGCGTGGCATAGTGCTGGCTTCGGGTTGCCACCTGGAGCCCACGGGGTGCAAGTCCCCGCACGTCCACCGCAGTATCCTTCGTTATTAAAAAGATTAAAAGAATATTAAAAATATTTTGACAAAATTCATGCACGCGATAGTATTAACTCAAGGTGGCAACCCGGAGTCGTCCAGCATTATGTTTGGACTCGCAAAAGACCCAGCAATGGGTCTTTTTGTTTCGGGTAATTTTTTTCTATCTTATCCCGCGTTCTCCGTCTTCTTTTTGGAAAGATATTCCGTCCAATCCGCCGTCGCGATGCCGCCGGAGACCGAAAGCTCCGCCTTGATCGCCGGGTGAGGATCATATCCCGAGAGCACCGCATGCTCCGGGCGGAAATCGTCTATCCCCTTTACCGACGGATCGAGCGCGAGCGTCGGAAGCGGCTTCGGTTCGCGCGAGAGCTGCTCCTTCACCGCCGCCATGTGATTCTCATAAATGTGCACATCGCCGAATGTGTGCACGAATTCGCCCGGCTCGTTGCCCGTCGCGCGCGCAAGGATGATCGTAAGCAGCGCATAGCTCGCGATATTGAACGGCACACCGAGGAAGATGTCCGCCGATCGCTGATAGAGCTGGAGCGAGAGCTTGCCGTTCTTCACGTTCGCCTGATACATGTTATGGCAGATCGGGAAGCGCGCCGCCCGGCCGGGCGCGGCCATTTCGTAGAGATATTCCGGATTCCATGACGTGACCATCGCATTGTGCGCATCCGGATCCTTCCTGAGATCGTCAACGACCCACTGCACCTGGTCGATCGTGCGGCCGTCCGTCGCGGCCCACCGGCGCCACATCTCGCCATAGATGCGCGGCAGTTCGCCGTGCGCCTTCGCGAACGCCGCATCGCCTGCGATCTTCGCGATGAATTCCTCCTTCGTCATCTCGGGGAGTTCCCCCTTCGCCATCTTCTCGTGATAGATGCGGTACGGATAATCGTCCCAGATATGGACGTTGTTATCGACGAGATATTTGATGTTCGACTGGCCGGATAGAAACCAATAAAGTTCCTGCACGACGCCCTTCCAATACACCTTTTTTGTCGTGAGCAAAGGAAATCCCTGTGCGAGATCGAAGCGGAGCTGGCGGCCGAACACGCTGTACGTCACGTCGCCCGTGCCTTTGTCGGTCTGCTTCTCGCCGTGCGCGAGAATGTCCGCCATAAGATCGAGATATTGCTGTTCGGGGTGCGCCATAAAAGAGGTCGGTTTGATGTTTTTATAGTATCACAAAAATTTTGTCGGTGCCGTAGTACTCCGGCCAGTGCTCATTATAATAGGCGAACATCCGGGCGAGACGGTCCTGTGCGAGTTCCTCGGCGCCGACGCTCTTCATAAGATCGCGCAGCTTCGCCTTTGTTTCTTCCGCACGGGACGGATCGTCATCGATCATCTCGAATTCGGCAAGATAGCCGTAGCCCGCGTTCTTGTCGATCGTCACGTTCGCCCCGCCAAAGGCGAATTCCTCGCGCTCGCGCGACCACTTGGCCTGATAGGAGAAGCCCGCATCCAGAATGATCTTGTCGAGCGCATCCAATGTCATCGCAACCGGCTTGTCGAACTCGCGGCGGGCGGTGCCGTTCGCGCTCGTCGTATCATCGATCGCCGCTTTTAAGACAAGCAGAACCGTGCCGTCCGCGTCGCGCGTGCGCAGGGAAAAATCCTTTGCTTTATGCGCAAGCTCCAGAAATTCCTTCCGATCATTTTCATCAGCGAGCGCGGACGCGATTTTTTCCCAGTCGCCGCTCCCCTCGAAATAATGGTTGAGCTGCTTGTTCTCGCCCGTCTTCCGGAACGACGGATCGACGCGCTTCATTTCCGCGCGCAGACGGTCCGCGCCTTCGCGCCCGCCAAGCAGGGATTTAATTTCTATTTCATAACTTCCTCCTGTCGTGCCGGCCATCGGGTGATCGATCGGAATTATTTGTCTTCTTTTGCGAATTGCGACGCGAGCGGCGTCGCTTGGCCCGCGTATTTGCCGGCCTTCTTGTTCGTGTACGGCACTTCCGCCGGGCTCGAAAGCTCTTCGAACGTGAACGCGCAAATGCGCATGCCCGGCCACAGGATCACCGGCACCTCGCCCAGGTTGCCGAGCTCCATCACCGGCTTGCCCTTCCATCCCGCATCGAAGATCGATGCGGTGCCGTGGACGATCACGCCGAGGCGGCCGAGCGAACTTCGCCCTTCGATGCGGCCGATGAGGTCGTCGGCAATTTCCAGCCACTCAAGCGTCGTCGCGAGCACGAGGTCGCCGGGATGGAGCACGAGCGGCTCCCCGTCCGGGATCACGAGCTCTTCCATCATCTTCTCCGCCTCCTGCATGTGGCGGACATCGATGTGCGTCGTTTTGGACGGACGGAACACGCGCGCTTCGTTGCCGAGCCGCAGGTCGAGCGAGCACGACCCGAGGCTCGTCGCGTAATCGGGCACGGGATCCACTTTGATGCGCCCTTGCGCGATCGCCTTCTTTATGTCGCGGTCAGAAAGGATCATCTGTGTTCACATTGTAGCACCCTTCCGCCGGTAGACCAAAAAATCGAAATCGTAAGGGTTCTTTTCGTCTTTTGTATGCGATTCCTTGCTGGCCAGAATCCACACATTCGGATCGATCTCCGGAAAGAACGCGTCGCCGTCAGGGAACGTGCCGTGCACCTCGGTGATATAGAGCGTGTCCGCAAGCGGCATGGCGAGCTGGTATATCTGGCCGCCGCCGATGATGAACGCCTCGCCAGCCGCACCCGCTCCGCCGGCGCCGCCTTCGCTGCGCCCCGCAACCGTAATCGCATCCTCAAGGGACGGCGCCACGATGATCCCCTCCGCCCGGTAATCAGGATCGCGCGTGATCACGATGTTCGTCCGGCCCGGCAGCGGCGCGCCGATCGACGCAAACGTCTTGCGTCCCATGATGATCGGATGCCCCATCGTAAGCTCTTTGAAATGCCGGAAGTCCGCCGGCAGGTGCCACGGGATCTTCCCGCCCGCGCCGATCGCGCGATCCTCCCCCATTGCACCGATGATGGAAATCTTCATCGTTGGCGGAATAAAAACTTTTATGCTGAGCGGGTAACGGGAGTCGGACCCGTGTCTAGTCCATGGCAAGGACTCATAATACCGTTATACGATACCCGCGTAGTATGGAACCATTGTATACGATTCGGCCAAAATATCAATCCGCCGCGGGGTGCGCTGCGGCACCGCGGCGCTCCGCGGGCGGCTAGTGCCGTTTGCTCCGGCGGTATGTCACGAAGGTCGGAATGAGCGAGACCACGACGATGAGCGCGATGATCGGCAGGAGGTACGTATCGATGTGCGGAACGGTGGCGCCGAGGAAATAACCGAGCACCGTCACGCCGACGCCCCACATCGCGCAGCCGACGAGATCGAACGCGAGGAATGTCCGGTACGGCATCTTTCCCACGCCGCCGAGGAGCGGCGCGAACGCGCGGATGACCGGAATGAACCGCTGGACGATGAACGTCGTTTTGCCGTAGTGTTCAAAGAACGCTTCCGTCTTGCGGAGGTTGTCCTGGTTGAAGATGAACGAGTCGCGCGCGTCGAAGACCCGGCGTCCCAGCTTCTTTCCGATGAAATACCCCGTGCTGTCGCCCGCGGCGGCGGTCAGGAAAACGAGCGCGGAGAGCGCGTAGATATTGAACAGGCCCTGCGCCGCGAGCAGCCCCGCGAGAAACACCAGGCTGTCGCCCGGAAGGATGAACCCGAGCATGAGCCCCGACTCGGCGAACACGATGGTCCCGACGCCGGCGTAGCCGAAGCTCTTTGTGACGTAGACCGCGAATGCGGTGATGGCGGAAAGCATGAATGGAATGGAATGATTTGATATGGGTCAGATGATGCTCGGGGCGGCAAGATCGGCTCCGTCCCCGGCCGTCCGTCCGTCCGTCCGGAACACGAACAGCCGGTACCCTGCGAAATTCCACGCAAGGTTGAGCGCGGTCGCGATGACCGCCGCGACGTTGTCCCACCGGATCTGGGACATGCCGAACAGGGGCCGGAACGCCGTGGCGACGGCGAACGTGGTGCCGACGTTCACGAGGAATCCGATGACGGTGATGCCGACGAAGCGGGAAAACTCGCTTCGCGTCCGCGCCGGCGACGCCCCCGCATCGAACGTCCACCGCCGGTTGAATTCATAGCTGTTCACGAGCGCGGCGGCGAACGAGATCGATTTGAACACGAGAATCGGCGCGCCCGCCGCGCGGCCGGTGAGGACGATGAGCGTGTCGAAGATGAAAAAATCGATGCCGGTATTGAGGACGCCCACCATCAGGAATTTCGCGAGCGTGTGCGCCATGCGCCCCGGGAACCAGCGCCGCGCGAGCGCGATGCCGAGGACGAAAACGGCCGGCAAGGCCGCGGCGGCCGCAATGAGCTCCCCTTCGGCGAGCAGGGAAAGGTGCGCGAGGACAAAAAACCAGAGCACGCCCGAAACGGCCCCGACGACGAGCGCCATCCGGTATTCGCGAAGGTCCATGGTCATAGTACGCAGCAACGCCCCGTTTCTCTTCATGGCCGCACCGGGAACGTGTGCCCTCGTGAGGAATCGAACCTCAATTACAAGATCCGCAATCTTGCGTCCTATCCGTTGAACGACGAGGGCTC
>JAKAGE010000045.1 GCA_021817655.1 bacterium | reverse complement strand
AACTCGTCATCGGTATCGCGGGACTCCCGCTCGCAGGAAAGGAAACGGTCGCAAATCGCCTGGAACAGCTCCTCCGCGTGGACAACATCACCGTGTCGCGCCATCGATTTTCGGACGTCCTCCGCGACACGCTCGACCTCTGGGGCATGCCGCACGGGCGCGGCAACGAACAGATCCTCGCGCAGATCATGCAGAAGCCGGGCGCCGGATTCCCCGAGGGCGTCCTTTCGCGCGCGGTCAAGTTCCGCATCTCGAAAGACGCGGCGGACGTGGGCATCCTGGACGGCGTCCGATGGAAGGTGGATGAAGAAATGATCCGGGAATTCCCGGCGGCGGGCATCAAAAGCATCGTCATCTACGTCGCGGCGGGCGACGACACCCGCTTCTCGCGCCTCACCGCGCGCAACCGCTCCGGCGAAGCCGCGACGACCCGCGAACAGTTCGACGAGCTCAATCGCCAGCCGAACGAGATCACGATCCCCACGATCGGCGCGCGCGCGGACATTCAGCTCACGAACGACTATTCGAACATCGCCGACTTCGAAAAAGAAGTGGACGCTGCATACGCGGCGAAGATCAAGCCATTGCTTTTGTAAATCTATTTTATCCGGGGAAACAAAATCTCCGGCTTTGCCGCGATAAGCACGTCCCCATCCCATCGGATCGCGGCGGCGATCGTTCGGGACGTTTCCGGCATGAACGGCGCGAGCATCGCGGCGATATTGTCGAGGAGCGAGACGAGGTCGAAAAGCGCTTTCGCGCGCGCCGCCTCGTCCTTGATCTCCCAGACCTTCTTTTCATTCACGAAACGGTCGCCGAATGCGAGCGCCGCCCAGATCGCAGCGAGCGCCTCCGAAAACCGGAATACCCCGAGCTTTTCGGCCACCGTTCTTTTCGTGCTCGCGATCACCTCTTCGAACTCGCCGTCGAGGTTTCCGAATTTCACCTCCGCCTTCTCGGCCAGCGTGAGCACGCGCGCCGCGAAGTTGCCGAGCCCGTTCGCAAGGTCCGCATTGTAGCGCTCGCGCATCTTCGCCTCGGAAAAATCGCCGTCATCGCCGAACGAAACCTCGCGGAGAAGGAAATAGCGGAGCGCATCCGCGCCGTACCGCGCGGCGAGATCGAGCGGATCGACGACATTGCCGAGCGATTTCGACATCTTCGTCCCGTCGATCGTGAGGAATCCGGTCGCGATCACCTGGCCCGGCAGCGGCAAACCCGCGGACATGAGCATCGCGGGCCAGATCACGGCATGGAACTTGACGATATCCTTCGCCATCACGTGGATGTCCGCCGGATGCTCATCCCACCCCTCGATGCCGACCACGGAAACATAGTTGACGAGCGCATCGGCCCACACATAGATGACCTGGCTCGGGTCGTTCGGCACGGGGATCCCCCACTCCTTCTTTTCCCGGGAAAAACTGATGTCTTCCAGGCCGCGTTCGACGAATGCCTTCACCTCGTTGAACCGGTGCGCCGGCGCGACGAAATCGCCGTGCGCTTCATAGAAATCGAGCAGTTTCTGCTGGTAATTCGAAAGCCGGAAGAAATAGTTCTCCTCGGTGACGAGCTCCGGCTTCGTTTTATGGTCCGGACAAAGGCCGTCGGGCGTCAGCTCATCCTCCTTCATGAACGCCTCATGTCCCCGGCAATACAACCCCTGATACTGCCCTTTATAGATATCCCCTGCCGCCTCCATGCGGCCCCAGATGTCGCGCACCGTCTCAAGATGGCGCTCCTCCGTCGTACGGATGAAGTCGGTATTGCCGATGCCGAGCTTGGCCCAGGTTCCGGCCCATAGATCCGCAAGCCGGTCGACATACGCATGGATCTCTTCGCCGCTCTTTTTCGCCGCATCCACCGTCTTTTGGGCGTTCTCGTCGACACCGGTCGAGAAGATCACGCGCTCCCCCTGCGCCTCGCGCCACCGCGCGAGCGTATCCGCCACGATCGTCGAGTACGCGTGGCCGATGTGCGGCTTGTCGTTGATGTAATAGATCGGGGTCGTGATATAGAATTCTCCGTTCGAGTCCATAGCGATAGAATACCGGATTTTGCTCCTCGCCGCTATGCCACCGGCCGCCGCCGGCGCAACGACCAGTCCTGGATCATCTCCTGCAGGATCGCCGCGAGCGGCACGGCGATGATGACGCCGAGAATTCCGCCGATTTCCGCGCCAATGAGGAGCGCGACGATGACGATCACCGGATGCATGCCGATCGCCCGGCGGGTGAGCAGCGGCACGAGGATGTGCGACTCGAACTGCTGCGCGACGATGAAGAAGACGAGCGTATAGACCGCAAGCGCGGTGGACGTAAGGAGCGCGGAGACGACGCCGATCGCCCCGGAAAGGATCGGCCCGAGGAACGGCACAAGCTCGAAGACCGCCCCGAGCACCGCGATAAGGAACGCGTAGCGCACCCCGAGCAGCGCGAGTCCCGCCCATACGACGAATCCCATTGTGACGGAAAGCAGCACCTGCATGCGGAACCAGGATCCGATGAGCTGTTTGGAACGCGTGTAGATCCGCATGGTCGTCTCCTCATAGTCCTGTGGCACGACGACGCGGAGGAACCGTTCCACGCCATCGTGGGTCAGGCTCAGGTAGAACGAGCTCACCACCACCGCTGCCGCAAGTCCGAAGCTCCCGAGCGCACTCGAGAAAAGATCGATCGGCGAAGCGTTCGTATTGAGGAACTGGCTCGAGATCGACCCGACGAGGGCGCTGACCGATTCCGGCGACTGGAAGCCGAAGAGCGCTCCCCAGTTCCCCGCAATGCCCTTCCCCGACCCGGCGAAGATCGTATTGATCTCGACGAGCAGGAACGGCACGACCGTATAGACGATAACGATGAGCCCGATCAGGATGATGAGGAAGATCAGGATGACGCTCACGCTCCGCGGAAGGCGGAAGCGCGCCTCGAGCACGTCTACGATCCCTTCGATGCCCGACGCGATGACGATCGCAAGAAAAAGCCCGAGAAGGATCTGCCGGCCCTGATACAGGATGATGGCAAACGTCACGAACGCAAGCACGCGCCACAGCGTGACCCATGAGATATCGAATGCGTTCCGCCCGCCGGCATCCCCTGTCATGGTTACATCTCTATATCTATAACGTGAGTATTTTTCGGAATGGCGCCTGCCCGCGATACGGTCCGACGACGGCGAGGTTCAAGCCGGCATCCCTCATGATCGTCCGGGCCACCGCCCGCACGTCATCCGCAGTCACCTCCTTTATTCTAGCGATTACCTCCTCGGGCGACAACGCCGGCCGGCCGAGGATCTCCTGCCCGCCATAGAAGCTCGCAAGGTCGTCGGAGGTCTCGATGCCCAGGATCATGCCTCCTACGAGATGGTCCTTCGACTTCCGGAACTCGGCCGCCGGTACCGTTTCATCGCGCAAACGCCGGCATTCCTCGAGGATCGCCCGGATCACGGCCGTAAGCTGGGCGTGATTGACGCCCGCAGCGACCGAGAAATGCCCGTGATCGAGAGAAAGGTCCGAACCGGCGCCGATATAGTACGCGGCGCCCATCTGTTCCCGCACCCGCATGAAGAGCCGAGAGCTCATGCCGCCGCCCAGGATATCGCCCAGCGCCCGGAGCGCATACCGCCGCCGATCGAACATGCCGAACGCCCGGAACCCAAGCACGATATGGGCTTGATCCGATTCCTTGAAGTGTACCGCAAGGCGGGGCGCCGATTGCCGCACTGCGGTCGGCCGCATCGGCGGAGCCGCGCGGCGCGTGATCCCGCCGAACGCCTCCTCGATCTGCGCGAGCGCCGCCCGCGCATCGAACTTCCCCGCGATCGTGATGACCGTGCCCGGCATCACGTACCGGTGCGCGCGGTAACCGATAAAATCGTCGCGCCCGAGGCGCCGGACCACCGGCTTCTCGCCCGCCACATCCCATCCCGCCGGTTGGTCGCCGTACATCAGCCGGTTGAAGATCCGCGCCGCGCGCGCCGGAAGATCGTCTTCGTACATATTGATCTCCTGGATGATGACGCCCCGCTCCTTCTCGATCTCCCGCGGGTCGAAGAGCGGATGCAGATAGAGGTCCGAAACGATATCGAGCGCTTTCGGAAACTTCCCTGCCTGCACCTTCACGTAATAGCCGGTGTGTTCCTGGTCGGTGAACGCATTGAACTGGGCGCCGAGCGCCGTGAGCTCATGCGCGATCATTCCCGGCTCAGGCCGAGTGGCGGTCCCTTTGAACACCATATGCTCCAAAAAATGCGAAACGCCGTTCACGCGTTTCGTCTCGTACATCGATCCCGCCTGGACGAGGATAAGCGCGGTCGCCGCCCGCGCGTCGGGCTCCGGCACGAGGAGGACGCGGAGGCCGTTTGAAAGGGTGATCTTCTTCGCTTTTTTCATCAGCTATTGCCGCTGCCGCTATTGAGCGTTTTGATGTCCGACGCGAAGCTCTGCGCCTGTTCAACGACGGCCTCGCCGTACGTCCAAAGATAGTTCTGCCAGCGTCCGCCGGCGTAATATTTCGCCGCCGTGCACCGCTCCTGGCTCAATGTCGCGCTGTAGATGGACTGGCATCCCGTCATACCGTCTTTCAGATAAAGCGCCGTCGCTACGAAGGCATCGGCATCGTTCCATGGCGAAGGCGGGTTGCTCCCGGTGATCTTTGCGACCGAGGGCGCATACAGCTCCCACGTTGACGGCTCGAACTGCGCCGGCCCCATGGCGCCGCCGTACACCCCGTCCGCGTTCGGACACGAGACCATCATCTCGTCCGGATTGATGTTGAGCGACGCGGTGATCTGGAGGAAGATCGGCTGATTGGACGGGCTCATGGCGGTCCGGTAATTGCATTGCCCCACGTTCTGCCCGAGCGCCGACTCGCGATCGAGGATCGCAAGGATGAACGCCGGATCGATGCCTGTCGCATTCGACGCGAGCTGGGCATACTGGTAGGCCTGGCCGAATGTCAGCTGCCCGCCGCCCAAAAGCTGGAAGATGCGGTTCCGGATCTGGGCCGCCGTCGCCTGGGTCTGCACGAGGAGCGTCTTGTATTTCGACTCCTGGCCTTTGGTCGCCGCAAGAAGCTGCGCCTTCTGCGATTTCGTACTGACGACATCGGCGGCCTGCGCCTGCTGATACGACTGCGCGCTCGCCGCATCGGCCTTCGACGCCTGGAACTGGGCCTCCTGGCCCTGCAGCTGGGCCTGCAGGTCCGTGATCTGCTGCACCGTCTGCCGAAGATTGTTCTGCAGGAGGGCAATTCCCTGCGTCTCGTCCCAGAAATCCGAAAGGCGCGGGTGCTGCAGGAACATCTCAAGGAGACTCACCTGATCGTCCTCGTACAGGTTCTGCATGAGCGTCGCCATTGCGGCCTTCTTGTTCACGATGCTCGCCTGGGTCGCCGTGATCTGCGACTGCGTATCGGCGATCTGCGCATCGAGCTGCTGGATGGTAAGGGTCGTCGCCCGGATCTGGAGATTGAGCGACGCGATCTTATCGTTCAGGATGCCGATCTGGTTCGAAAGGGTGCTCCCCTGGGCCTCATAGCTTGCGATCTGCCCCTGGTACTGGTTGATCTGCCCCTCAAGCTGGGCAAGCTGGCTCTCGAGCGCGGCCCGTTCCGCATTGGGATCGGTGCTCGTCGCCGCCCCAAGGACGCTTCCGCTTCCCGTTCCGCTTCCGCTTCCCGTTCCCCCGCTCGTGGCGCCGCCCGACGCCATCGTGACGAGCGTAGGCGCGGACGCAGACCCGAACATCCCGCCGGCCGGCACGAACGCGGCGTGCCCTCCACCGCCCGGGGGTGAAGCGGCGCCGGCGCCCGCACGCGGC
This sequence comes from bacterium, assembly GCA_021817655.1. Lineage (GTDB taxonomy): Bacteria > Patescibacteriota > Minisyncoccia > UBA6257 > 2-01-FULL-56-20 > JAKAGE01. The sequence goes on along the minus strand of JAKAGE010000045.1, from coordinate 131 downwards.
GGGCACCGTTCGGTTTACCGAATGTTCAGCCCCGGGCGGAGAGAATGGCCCCGGATCCCTGCGGAGCCCGTGCCATGACCGTGCCATCCCGCCGCCCCGATGCGATCCGGCCTCGATCATGAGCGCCGGCG
>JAKAGE010000044.1 GCA_021817655.1 bacterium | reverse complement strand
CGCGCTCGATGCCGCATCGGTGATTGCGGCAGCGCTGTTCGGGTATGCGTATTACCGTTACCTGATGATCGGCAGTTCGCTCTGGTTCGTGCTGGCGGCAATGACCTTCTTCGGCGTAACCGCGGTGATCCAGGTATTCCTTGCAAAAAAGAGCGGGCGAAGGATGCTCGTCATCCTCCTCGAAACGATCGCCATGCTCGGATGGTTCTGGCATGACAATCCCACGATCCTTGGCATCACGGCGGGCATCCTCCTCGTGATGCTCGTATGGGGCTATGTTTCGGCGCATATGCTCGTGCGAAACAGCGTGGAGGTTCCCTTTTTCGGCGCGAGCGGGAATGTGCTCGGCAAGCTTACGACCGGCGTGCTGCTCCTTATGGTCCTGATCTACGTGCCGCGGATCGATGGGAATGCGCTTGTCGTTTCCCGGCAGGGATTCGGCACGTTCTTTGACTGGACCTCGGGGCTCGTGAACAACTTCTATCCGCAGCTCGCCCTGAACGGCACCTTCGGCGATTTCGCGCAGAGCTTCACGAAGATGGAGCTTGCCAATAACCCGAGCTTCCAAGGCCTGAACACCGCGCAGCAGAATGCCGCAGTGGCGCATAACACCCAGCAGTTCGTGGCGAATTTCACGGCGAGCTCCTCGTCGCCCGTCGCCACTTCGACGCCGACAAGCGATGCGTTCTATGACATGCTGAACGGCGTCCTTTCCGCGTGGCACAGCCAGTCATCGGGGTGGTTCGACCTCGGCTGGGTGGTGATCCTGTTCATCGGCCTCCGCGCACTGGGCGTCGTGTTCGTCTGGTTCGCGCAATTCGTATCGCTCATTTTTTACGAGATCCTCATCGCCTCCGGCTTCATGAAGGTGACGGAGGAAACGAGAACGCAGGAGGCGGTAAGCTATTGATGTCACGCGCCGTTTGCGTTAGTTTTAATGTTCTTCGTTGTATACCTAAGAAGCGGAAGATGGGGAGAAAATAAGAATTATTGCCATGAAGGACTATTATCACATTTTGGGCGTTGCAAAGACGGCAACCGAAGAGGAGATCAAAAAAGCGTATCGCAAGCTTGCGCATCAGTACCATCCGGACAAATCGGGCGGGGATGAAAAGAAGTTCAAAGAGATCAACGAGGCGTATCAGGTGCTTTCCGACAAAAACAAGCGTGCGCAATATGACCGTTTCGGCGCCGCGGACCAGGCCGGCGCGCAATGGGGAGGATTTCCGGGCGGATTCCAGTGGAGCGCCGGCGGCCAGCCGAACTGGGAAGGAATGGGATTCGATCCGTCCCAATTCGGCGATATGGGGGATATGGGCGACATCTTTGAAAGCTTTTTCGAAGGGATGGGGATGCGTCCGCGCCGGAAAACGTATGAAAAAGGCGCCGATCTTGAATTGCAGGAACAGATAACGCTCGAGGAAGCGTTCCGGGGCATCGTGAAAACGGTGCGCCTGCGGACGCGTGTGACGTGCGCAAAATGCGGGGGGAAGGGCGCCGAGCCGGGCAGCGGGTTCGAAAAATGCGGAATGTGCGACGGCCAGGGCGAGGTACGCGAGCAGCGCAGGACGTTCTTCGGCACGTTTTCGCAGGTGAAGCAGTGCGCGACATGCCATGGGAGCGGGGAGGTGCCCAAGAAGCCCTGCGTGGCATGCAAAGGCGCGGGGCGCATCGAGGCGGAGCGCGAGGTGAAGATCGATATCGTTGCCGGAATCGACGACAATCAGCTCATCAAGGTGAAGGGCATGGGCGAGGCGGGTGAACGAGGGACCGCAGCGGGAGACCTGTATGTCCGCATCCGCATAAAGCCGCATCCGGCCTTCGCGCGGCATGGCAACGACCTTGTCGTCGCAAAAGAGCTGAAGCTTGTGGACGTGCTGCTGGGCCGGCGGATCGAAGTGCCGGTCATCGCCGGCGGAACGGTCGCGATCGAGATCCCCGCGGGCTTTGATCTCAGAGAACATCTTCGCATTGCCGGGCAGGGCATGCCGCATATCGGTTCGCGCGCGCGCGGCGACCTCATGGTGAATTTCACGATCAAAGCCCCGAAGCGGCCCAGTGCGCGCGCGAAAACGTTGCTTGAAGAGCTCGAGAAGGAAGGATTCGACCGGTGATGAACGGCGTTACGATTTCTCTCGGCGGGGCGACAGTGGATCCCGCCGAGGCGGCCTCGCTGTATGTTGAACTCGGGTGGGGTACCCGGAAGGAATATTCCGTTCCGCGCATGCGCCGATCGCTTGCACACTGCGATATCGTCGTTTCCGCACGTAACGGCGAGGGCGAGCTGATCGGCCTTGGCCGCGCACTTTCCGACTTTGCGATCGATACGAAGATCCTCGACCTCGTGATCGCCCCGGAATACCAGCGCCAAGGGATCGGGCAGGCGATGATGCGGCGTATCGCATCCGCCGCAAAAGGGACCTCCGTCTACTTTGAGACCGAGCGAAAGAATTTTCCGTTCGCCGCAAAATGCGGGTATGAGAAGCGAACGGGGCTATTTGTGTTTCGCATGCGGCACGGCGGCCGCAAACAATAAAAGAAAACCCCGTACGATGCGGAATGCGCATGGACGGGGTTCGCGATCAGGTCAGAACCGGGCGATCGGTAAACGGATTTTTCGGATGAAAAATTTGAGGAACGCTCCCTGCTCGTGAAGCCATGAGATGAATGGGGTTTCCGAGAACAGGCTTGGGTGGGGGATGACGGCGCCCTGGAAGTTTTCGTGGCGCCAGGTGGCGATGACGCGCTTCATGTGGTACCGGGATGTGACGACATGGACAGGTTCGCCTCCGGCGCCGTGCTGCCGCAAAAACTTCTGAGCGCATTGCGTCTCGGCCAGCGTATCGCTGATGCTCGTATCGAGGGCGATGATCCTCTCGAGCGGCCAGCCCAAATTGCCGAACTGGCGCACCATCGCCGCGAGCATCTTCGGCATGCGTCCGATATCCACGGAAAAGACGATGGACGCATCATTTCCCAGCCAGGCAGCGGTCCGGCACGCCTCATTGCAGCGCGCGATGCCATCCGCCCGCATCCGCCCCTTTGCATTCACCTTATAGCAGTAAAGAACTACGTATTGTGGCATTGCGGCCACCTCCTTTCGGTATATTTATAATATACAAATATTATATAGTCAATTGTCGCTCGGAAAATGTTCTGTTATAATAGATGCGCATCGCCCCTATAGCTCAGTCGGTAGAGCAGCTCCCTTTTAAGGAGATGGTCCCAGGTTCGAATCCTGGTGGGGGCACTGCGATAATTTTGCTATAATCGACACTATGCAGTGCCGATTTTGCGCCATTCTGGAAGCGCCCGCCGGACGGATCCTCCGGGAGGGGAAATATGTTTTTGCAATATTGAGCGATCCCCGCCTGATGAAGGGGCATGTACTCGTCATTCCGAAGCGCCACACAGAGAAATTGAGCGAGCTTTCGGCGGAGGAGCGCGGCGAATTGATGGATGAAGTGATATCGATCGAAGAGAAGCTGCTTACCAAAGCGTCGGGCGTCGATCTTGTTCAGAATTATCGGCCGTTCATCCTCGAGAACGATCTCAAGGTAGACCATCTTCATATGCATCTTCGCCCCCGCGAATTGAACGATGCGATATACGAGAAAGTGCAGATATACGAACGGGGGATCTTTACGCCGCTGATCGAAGCGGAAATTCAGGAATACAGGTCCCTCTTGGCCGACTGACCGCCGGGCGCGATCCGTGCTCCCATTTGCTGCCATTAACTTATGTCTTTCCCCCTGGGGGTGGTAATATTATACCCATGGATCCTCTTGAAAACATTCCGGCGGCACCGCCTTCTGCGCCGGGAACGAACATGATGCCATCAGGGACGGTGCCTCCCACCGGCGCCTCAGCCATGGGCCTTCCCCCGATAATACAGCCTCCTTCGACGCAGCCGGCATCCGCCCAGCCGCTTATCTGCCCCCGCTGCCATCTTCCGGTAAAGCCGGAATATTATTATTGCCCGAATTGCGGCGCGAAGCTTTCCGAACCTCCGCTTGCGACCGATTCGCTGACGCAATTCCTCCTGTATGCGTTCAGCGCGGTTTTGCCGTGGATCGCGTATCTTGCGGTGAGCAAATGGCCGATCGCGAAATATCTGCGTGCGCCGGACGAGAAGGCGAAGCAGATCGGCATGGTCATGCTCGTCATTATGGTTATTTCGAGCATCATTGCATTCTGGCTCACATATGTCTGGATCCAAGGCTATATCCAGCAATCGCTGAACAGCGTCAATAGTTTGGGGCTCTGACCGCAACGATGAAGTGGGTCGTCGGCATTGATGAGGTGGGGAGGGGAGCGCTCGCGGGACCGGTGATGGTCGCGGCGGTGGCGTTCGCCGCAGACCGGAATGGGCACATCATTCCGCGGGAATTCCGCGGGCTCAAGGATTCCAAGCGACTCTCGCCTGCGGCACGGGAACGATGGGCACGGAAGCTGCGGAACCATCTGCACGTGCGGTTCGCGATCGCGCGCGTATATCCCCGCGGGATCGAGCGCATGAACATCTCTGCGGCCGCGAACCGGGCCGCAAAACGGGCATTCGATCGCTTGCGTACGGCGAACGGATTTTCGGGAAAAATAACGATCCGCCTGGATGGCGGGCTATTTCTTGGCGATCGGGAACGGGAGCGGCATGAATTCCCCGGCGCACAGACCGTCATCAAGGCCGATGAACGCTTTCCGGAGGTCGCGGCGGCATCGATCATCGCGAAAGTGGCGCGGGACCGTTTTATGGTGCGTCTTGCCGCACGATTCCCTGCATACGGATTCGAGGCGCACAAAGGATACGGCACCGCCGCGCACCGCCGCGCGATCGATTCTGCGGGCCCTTGCGTTATGCACCGATTGACTTTTTTGAAAAACGGCGCTACGATTCATACATAAATCCATAATCCCCAATGGCAGGAGTCCCGACAAAACATCATACGCGCAGCAAAACCGGCAATCGCCGTTCGCACCTTGCAATGAAAAAGCGAAAGCTTCTCGTATGCAAGAATTGCGGCGCACCGCGCGCTCCGCATAGAACGTGTCCGCAGTGCGGAAAAATGTAACCCACCGCATTCGCATGCGTCGGTCGCTCCTTGCAGGTTCTGTTCTTTCCTAACACCATGGCTACACGGCATTTGCTTCGGACGGTCGTTCTCCAATCGCTTTACGAGTGGGATTTTTATCACCAGAAGCACGATATCACGGAAATTTTGGATCGGAATATGAACGAGTTCGCTCCCGGCGTGGACGAGCCGGAATTCGCCTGGAAGATCCTCCAGGGAATTGCCGTTCACCTCAAAGACATTGATGCCGTCATAAAACGCGCGGCGCCGGAGTGGCCTATCGAAAAGATCGCGGTCATTGACAGGAATATTCTGCGTATCGGGCTTTACGAGCTCCTGTATGCGGATCCCGAAGAGGTGCCCCCGAAGGTAGCGATCAACGAATCGATCGAGCTTGCAAAGAACTACGGAGGCCCCAACGCGGCGCGGTTCGTGAATGGCGTCTTGGGTACCGTCTACCGGGAGAAAACGGCGAACGCACAGCCTTCCGAGGCGAAGCCAAAGGCATAAAAAGAGCGCAAGAGCATTTATGGCCTCGTCACCCGAAGAACTCGAAAAGAACATCGGTATCACGTTCACCAATCAGGACCTTTTGACCGAAGCGCTCACGCACCGCTCCTATCTGAACGAATTCCCGCGCTGGCCGTTGCCGCATAACGAGCGGCTCGAATATCTGGGCGACGCCGTGCTCGAACTCATCGTCTCCGAAGAACTGTTCCGGAAGTTTCCGACCCAGCCGGAAGGGCAACTGACCGTCCTGCGGGCTGCGCTCGTCAACTACCAGATTCTGGCGCGCGTTGCGGAGCGGATCGGGCTCCAAAAATTCGTGCTCTTATCGCGCGGCGAAAAGAAGGACACCGGTCGCGCGCGCGAGGTGATCCTTGCGAACGCGATCGAGGCCGTGATTGGCGCGATCTACCTGGATCAGGGCTTTGACGCCGCGCGGCGCTTTGCGCTTGCGTTCGTAATGACGAACCTCGACGAAGTGCTTGCGACAAAAAGCTATAAAGACGCGAAGAGCGAGCTGCAGGAAGCGGTCCAGGAAAAACTCAAGCTTACGCCGACCTATCGAACGCTCGGGGAGACGGGACCGGCGCATAAACGGATTTTCACGATGGGCGTCTATTTCGGCGAGAAACTGATTGCTGAAGGAAGCGGCCCGTCGAAGCAGGAAG
>JAKAGE010000043.1 GCA_021817655.1 bacterium | reverse complement strand
ATGCCCGGAGATTGACCGATTCCTGTAGCGCATCGAGATCCTCAAGGTTTGTCATCCAAAGCAGATCAAGAATGCCGATGATCTGGTTCTTCGCAAGCGGATGCGCCCCCACCGCGACCGCACGATCCGCAAGCACCCGGTGGAAATCATCGGGCTCCGCGAGCGCGCCAAGAACGCCTTCATCCGTGACGATCGCCGCGTCGCGGAACGTCTTCCGCGCCTGTTCAACCGCATCGTTTCCGCTTTCGCCATATCCCCCGACGAACATCGGGGCGATCGCCGCGTCGAAATGCGTGGACGCCGCATCAGCGACCAGCGTCGCGAGCGCGGACGCGTCATTCATCGCAAGGAACTCGTCGCGCCGCTTATAGATGGCGCTCCGCTGATTGTTCAGCACGTCGTCGTATTCGAGAAGATGTTTCCGCAGGTCGAAATTGGCGCCTTCCACCTTTTCCTGAGCCTGTCCGACCGCCTTCGTCACCATGCCCATCTCGATCGGCTCATCTTCCGGCAGATTAAACCGCTCCATGATCCCCTTAATGCGATCGCCGCCGAAAATGCGCAGCAGATCGTCATCGAGCGAGAGGAAGAACTGCGTCGAGCCGGGATCCCCCTGGCGGCCGGCGCGGCCGCGGAGCTGATTATCGATGCGGCGCGCCTCGTGCCGATCGGTGCCGATCACATGCAGGCCGCCCAGGGCGCGCACCTTTTCCGCCTCCGCCGGATCCGGCGGATTGCCGCCGAGAAGGATGTCGACGCCGCGCCCCGCCATGTTCGTCGCGACCGTGACCGCGCCCGTCCGGCCGGCCTGCGCGATGATGGCACCCTCGCGTTCGTTGTTCTTTGCATTCAACACCTCATGCCGGATCCCCGCCTGGGATAACGCTGCGGAAACCATCTCGTTCTTCGCGATCGAGGTTGTGCCGAGCAGGACCGGTTGGCCCTTCTTCTGCCGCTCGCGCACGTCGGCGGCGATCGCGGCGAGTTTTGCGCCAAAATCCTTGTAGATAAGGTCGTTCAGATCCTTGCGCGCAAGCGGACGGTTCGGCGGGATGCTCTGCACTTCGAGCCGGTACACTTTGAAGAACTCCTCCGCGGACGTCTGCGCTGTTCCCGTCATGCCCGCAAGCTTCTTGTACATGCGGAAATAGTTCTGAATGGAGATCTTTGCGTATGTGCGCGATTCCTGCTGGACCGCGACGCCTTCCTTCGCCTCGATCGCCTGATGGAGCCCGGCCTGATAGCGCCGCCCGTGGAGCAGGCGTCCGGTGAACTCGTCGACGATGACGATCTGCCCCTCTTTTACCACATAATCGCGGTCGCGGTGGAAAAGCGCCTGCGCCTTCACGCTCTCTTCCATATAATGCACGAGGCGGATGTTCTCGGGCGCATAGATGTTCTGTACGCCGATCATCTTCTCCACCTTCTCCACGCCCGAATCCATGATCGTGATCGTTTTCCGCTTCTCGTCCACCTCATAATCCTCGTCTTTCACAAGGTTGAGGGCGATGCGGGCGAACGACTTGTAAAAGTCGCTCGACTGGGCGTCCGGCGCCGCGATGATGAGGGGCGTCCGCGCCTCATCGATCAGAATGCTGTCCACCTCGTCGATGATGGCGAATGAATGCCCGCGCTGGACGCGATCCTCCACGCGGTACACGAGATTGTCGCGCAGGTAGTCAAACCCGAACTCGTTGTTCGTGCCGTACGTGATGTCCGCCTGATACGCCTCGCGTCGTCCGACCGGCCGCAAAAATTCCTGCTGAACGAGGAAGCTCCCCATCGTCTCCACCTTCTTATCCTCCTCTGCTATCTCGCTCTTCGGGATCTCAAACGTCGGATCATAGACGAACGCCGCGCCCGGCACGATCGATCCGACGGTGAGACCGAGGAGATGATAGACGCGCCCCATCCACACCGCGTCGCGGCGGGAAAGATATTCATTCACCGTAACGACGTGCACGCCCTCGCCCGAAAGCGCGTTCAGATATGCCGGCGCGACGGCGGAAAGCGTTTTGCCTTCTCCCGTCATCATCTCGGCGACCGCTCCCGCATGGATCGCAAGCCCGCCGATCAGCTGGACGTCGAACGGCCGCTGGCCGAGCGTCCGCTTCGCCGCCTCGCGCACGAGCGCGAACGCGGGAACGGCAATGTCATCAAGCGACGCGCCGCCCTTGACGCGCTCGCGGAGCTCTCCGCTTTTTGCGGCAAGTCCCGCATCCGTCAATGCCGCCATTTCCGGCTCCAGCGCGTTGATTTCCTTGACTTTTTGCGCGAGTTCATCAAGGGAGCGCTTTTGAAACATTTTTTTGAGTCCGTCAAACATACCCAGAGATTATACGCGAAGTTTTTTCGTTTGGCGAGCATCATGCATGGCCGCGCTGCGGGCAAAAAATAAAAGCACCCCGGAATGTTCCGGGGTGCTTTCCTTGCATAAGAAGACTATGCGCGCTTCTTCGATGCCTTCTTCGCCGTCTTCTTCTTTGCCTTCTTCTTTGTTGCCATCGTAGTATTGAATCTCTTTTGCCGGGTTGCGACTACTCCGACAAATTTTCTCCCGGAGACGACCGCAGCACGATCATCTCAAAGAAAAAATTTTCTTCTTTCAGTATAACAAAACGAATCGCGCATCCCTGCGCAATTCTGTGGATAACTCGCACTGCGTCATCGCTCGCGCGATCCTCCGTCAGCGTCCGTGCGAATGCTTTGCTTTGTATTTTTCTACCTCGCCGTGCAGCATGTCGCGCACCTCATCGATCGCCTTTCGGATATCGGACGCTGAAGCCTCGCAGCGCAGCACCTTCCCCGGCAGCCGGAGGTCCGCGCTCGCAAAGAACACTTCGTCCCCCTTCTTATGATGCTGCGTCGTACGCGCAACCTCTACCCGCAGTTCGGCATCCCCGTCCTTCTCGTATGATGCCACCATTTTCCCGATCGATCCCAATTTCTCCTCTATATATATCTCAAGCGACGCCGTCACGTCCAAGGTCTTTTTTGTAGTTATTTTCATGGTTTTATTATACCCGATACATCCTTGCCGTTCACAGCAGCTGGACCTCCTCCTCCAGTGCGACGCCGAACCGCCGCCGCACCTCCGCCTTCGCGAGCGCGATGAGCGAGGCGACATCCTTCGCTTCCGCCCCGAGCGCATTGACGATGAAATTCGGATGTTTCGGCGAGAACATCGCACCGCCGTTCGAAACGCCGCTCAAGCCCGCCTCGGCGATCATTCTTCCCGCCGACAGCACCGGGAACGGATCGGTCTTTACGCTGAACGATGCGCCGCGGTACGCAAGCGACCGCTTCGCCACCGCGCGCGCATACGCCCCGCTTCCCTTTTTATGGATCGCATGGAGCGGAACGTTCTTGAAGATGCTTCCGATGTTCGGATGCTCGAGCGGATGGCGTTCGGCGCGATAGCGGATCCTTTCCCGTATTACCTTCGCGATATCCGTTTTGTTTCCTTTTGCAAGAACGAACGCGGCGGAGAGGACGATCTCCGTCCCGTTCTTTTTTTTGAAAATGCTGTCGCGATACCCGAACCCGCACCGCGCCGCCGGACGCGTGACGATCTTCATCGTTCTCGTATCGATACTGCGCACCGCACGGACGCTATCCTTCATTTCTCCGCCGAAGCATCCCGCATTGCCGCGCACCGCGCCGCCGACCGTTCCGGGAAGGCCTCCCGCCCATTCAAGGCCGGAGAGCGACCGGCCCGTCGCGCGCGTTAAAAGGTCCGCCATCATCACGCCCGCACCGGCAACGATCCGCGATCCGCTCCCCGACATGCGCTTCAGCTCAAGCCGGAGGACCAGGCCATCGAAACCGGCGTCCCGGACGAGGATGTTCGTTCCGCCGCCCAGAACGAAGACCCCGAGCTTCCGCCGCTTCGCCTCGCGGAGCGCCCACTTCACCTCCGCCTCGCTTCGGGCGGCAAAAAAATATCGGGCAGGCCCCCCGATCGCATAATGGCTGAACTTCGCCAGCGGAACGTTTTCTTTAAATTTCTTCATGGCAATAGGATGACCGATGCAAAAGCCGCTCCGCCCAGTACTCTTTCCATGCGCTGCGTAAAAAGTGCTGGGCGGAGCGGCTGTGGTGACCTCCGGTTCTGTTTGTGATTGAACGAGTGCTCTTCAGCCACTCCGCTCTCAGTATAACACAAAACCCCTTTGCGGGGGTTTTGTGCCAAACAGAATCGTGTGGGATATGCCTGAGTCGATATCATCGTTCAGGTATACTCGCACTTCGTTCAACCGCACTATAGCAAATATCCCAGGAAGGCGCAAGCGCCCCGGGATCAGGCGGCCGGCGCGCGCCTCCCGAACACGAAGTATTTGTATCCGAAATAATCCCAGAGGAACGACGCGACGACCCCGCCCATCGGCGCAACAATGTTCACCCACGCGCTCGAATCGGCGGGTCCTGCGACCTTCACGAGCGTCGCCGCGCCAACATTGAGGGCCCATCCGGCGGCGGCGACCGCGTAAAACGACGTCACTTCCCCCGCCTTCGGACGGTCGCGCACGCCGAACGTCCAATACTTGTTCCAGAGAAAACTGTTCGTCGTCGCAACAAGGAATGAGATCGCCTTGAACGCGGCGAACAGTCCGGCGCCGATCACCGATGTCCCGTAAAAGAACGTTTCGAGATTGAACGCACCGACATCGATGAATGTGTTAAGGGTCCCCACCGCGGCAAACTGCCCGAACTGATAGAAGCCTTTCCAGGCGCGCCCGATGAGCCATACGATCCACAGCGCGATCGGCGCAAGGACCGCGAAGAAAACGAACACGCCCGCACGATCCGCCACCGTCAGATGGTAGCGCGCAAGCGTATTCGCCATGATCGGCTGGACAAGAAGGCCGACCGCTGCGCCGATCGAGAACCCTATGACGACGTCTTTCTTGTTCATCGCGGCGCGCTATTGCGTTCCAACGCGTCGGCCATCACCGCAATTCGTAGGTCATCGTCACGTTGTCCGTGATATCCTGCGTGCCCGGCTGGATGTTCGGCGTGGACAGTGCCGCCGTCGGCGCACCTGCCCCGGCCGCCATGCTGTAGATCGGATACGGCTGCGGGACGAAGACATTCTCCGAAATATTGACGACCGGTCCGAGCATCGCGCCCGCCTGGCCCGCCATTTCCTGCGCTTTCACTTCATCCTTGCTGATCGCGTCCGCGCGCGCGATCGCGACAAACTGGTCCTGGTCGTTGAAAGTAAAATCAACGCTCCCCACCTGGTTCACGCCGAGCGGCGTAAGGCCCGCGAGAACGACGGCGACCTTCGTCAGGTCATGGATCTTCACCTGCACCGTCTGCGTCAGCGTATAGCCCGTGATATAGTTCCGCTGGGTCATGTTGTCGTAATTGTATGCCGGCTGGAGATTGTATCCCGTCGTCGCGATGTCACTCGTCGCGATCCCCTGCGAGGAAAGGAACTCGAGCGCCGCGTTCATCTTGCTCACATTGTTCTCCGTGAGCGTCTGGGGATCCTTCCCCGCCGTCACAACCGAGAACGTGACCTCCGCAAGGTCGGGCGTCGCCGTCGTCTTTCCCTGCGAGGATACCGTGATGGTCCGCGCGGGCTGGGCGGATGCCATGTATGACTCAACGAGCGGCACGCCGAACCCCATTATCGCGATCACCACCGCCGCCAGAAACACATCCAAGAGCACCCAAAACCATAATTTTGCCGTATTCATATTTTTTTGAATAAGTTATTTTTTTACCGCATTGACGATCCTACCGAATTCTTCGGCCTTTAGGCTGGCGCCTCCCACGAGGGCCCCATCGACCTCCTTTAATTGTACATAATCGGCCGCGTTCGCCCCGTTCACCGAGCCTCCGTAAAGGAATTTCGGGCGAGCGATGCGTTTGTGCGCCACAAGCCATGATTTGACGAAACGCGCCATCTCACGCGCATCCTCGGGACGATCATTGCGCCCCGTGCCGATCGCCCAGATGGGTTCGTAGGCAATGATGACTACCTTTTTTTCAAGGGAAATCTTCCGTAGGTCCTTCGCGAGCTGTCCTCGGACGAACGCCTTCGCCGCCGCCGCACCTTTCCGCCGCACCGCCGGCCCTTCGCCGACGCATAGGATCACGTTCAGCCCGTCACGCAGCGCGAGCGCGATCTTCTTATTGATCGCCGCATCGGTCTCGCCCTCGAACCGGCGCCGTTCGGAATGGCCGACGATCACGTACCGCGCGCCGAGCGAACGGAGCATCTTCGGTCCGATCTCGCCGGTGAACGCACCCTCCTCCGCCCAGAACACATCCTGCGCCCCAAGCGCAAGTCCGCGGCGGCGATCCGTCTCCATGATTCCGTACTGCGCGGCGATCCCTTCAAGATAGATGAACGGCGGACATACGAGCACTTCGGCGCCGCGGGGCCGCTTGATGCGCGCGACCGCGCGGAAGAGCGCTCGGGCCTCTTCCTCCGTCTTCGGATGCTCCTTCCAGTTCGCCGCAATGAGTTTGCCCATAGGGAAATTTTAGCATACAATCGAATGCGGCACG
>JAKAGE010000042.1 GCA_021817655.1 bacterium | reverse complement strand
CGATCTTCGCCGCCGTCCCGCCCGAAATGCCGGGCGAACTTCTCTGAAGCGTAAACAAAATCCCCGCGACACCCACCGCGGCGATACCGACGAACGTGACGATGGTCGATCTTTTCATAATGAGAATCGGGGACGCGCGTATCCCCTCTTTTACTACAACCGGGAATCAGACCGTCATCCTCCACGCATTCCACGTGCCCCCGTCGGTGCCCCGCTGGGCGGCCTCATAGAGTCCGGACAGCTGCTTCGTGATCGGCCCGACGGCGCCCGGATGGTCCGTCGCCGTACCCACCAACCGCTTGTCGACCGAGAGGACCGGAGTGATGCGCGCCGAGCTGCCGCAGATGAACGCCTCATCGGCGATATAAAGTTCCGTACGGTCCACCGCCCGCTCCGCAACCGCGAACCCCGCGGCCCGGGCGATCGCGATGATGCTCGCCCGCGTGATGCCTTCGAGCAGATCCGTATCCACGCCGGGCGTGATCAGCATGCCGTTCCGGACGATGAACAGGTTCGCGACCGTCGCCTCCGTGACGCGTCCCTGGGCGTCGAGCGCGATCGCATCGTCATATCCGTTCATGAGCGCCTCGTTCTTGGCGAGCGAATTGTTCGCATAGAGCCCGTTCACCTTCGCCCGCGGGGGGATCACGTTGTCCATGCCGTGGGCCCAGCTCGAAACGCACACATTCACGCCCGTGCGCGGAAGGATCTGTCCCATCGGATAAACGTACGCCGAAAGCGCATGCCGGAGCCCATGGATCTTCGTTCCCGCAATGAGCTCGTCGACGAACACCGTCACGCGCACGAGCACATCCTCCCCCGCGCCGAACGCCGCCGCGTTGCGCGCGATGAGTTCGCGCATCGTCGCCTCGAACCGCTCGTACGGCCATGCCGCCGCAAAATTATGCATGTCCATGATCGCCGCGGAATTCACGAGCCGGCGATAATGATCCTGCAGACGGAACGCATAGCGCTTCTTCTCCGCCTCGTTCGCATTGACGCCGAACACCGTATAGACCGAAAGCCCATAGAGCACCGGCGACGATGCGATGCTCACCGTGGCATCCTGGAACGGCACGAACGCATCGCGCATGAAAGCCTGTCCGGAATGATAGTCAAAAGAAGGCATAGCGGTATCTCCATTATAGCCCTTTCATATTTTCCCGCTATAGGGTATACTATGGGCTGCACTTTTTATCCTATACGGAGGAAAGAACGTGGTAACAGTGGAAGAGGATATTCGGACGGCAACGCCGCCAGTGGAGCTCCGCTCCGAAGAACAGGCCCTGATCGGGGTCATCAATAATCCCAGCACCGATTCCGCAATACGGAAGCTGGCGATCGACTGCATGTGCGCGATGGCGCGCCGCAACGGAATCCGCCGGATGTTTCCCGATGCTGTCCATCTCCCGGACCGGAAGGTCGCAATACTGCTCGATGCGATCTTCGCGGAGCGCCCGGATGCCAAAACCACCAACTAGACCCCGCGGTCTCCGACAGAACGGAGCGTCCCCTCGACGCTCCGCTTTTTTATTAATCCGCTGCCCGGGCCTGGACGCATTTCGAACTGTTTTGTGGATTACCGACGAGACAAAATACAAAAAATATGAATACTTGACTCAAAGAATATACATCTTAAAATATGCCCAGAGGTAATTTACATGACCGTGTGGGAGCTTATTTTGGCAGTTGCCGTAGTAAGTGCGTTGCTGGGCTTTGCGGGATCGTACCTGGCATATCGTACTGATATTCGCGGGGCGCTCGTCGCACTCTCCTTCCTGATCGGAGCGATAATAGCTGTCGCGATTCAGTACGCCGACCAACGCCACATAATGCCACTGGGAACTGCGATACCCGTATTGTTCTTGGTATATTTTATTTCCTGGGGAACAGCGCGCACGCTGGGAAAAAAGGTTTTTTCTTCCCAACCAACGAACTGAGGCGTATCATAAACCTTAGCAAGTCGTCCGACATGGGTCACCGGGCACGGAGTACGCTAGACCTACGCTGGTTCGGGTAAGGCTTACGAAGCCTCTGCGAAGGGCAATCCCCACGCACATACACCCTTGAGAAATTCCCAGTGTAACCAATAACGGTAAGCCAGCCGCCGAAGAGCTGGCTTATTTATTTTCTCCAAGGCGACAGCTGAGTTGAACGAACTTCGAGTATATCAAACCTTGCTAGTACCCGGGGTGGGAATCGAACCCACACGGCCTTGCGGCCAACTGAGTTTAAGTCAGTCCTGTCTAACCAGTTTCAGCACCCGGGCGCTTTTTCATATTTCTTCCCCTGTGTGTAGGTTTTAAACTATGGCAGTTTGGGCAAAGCACACGCAGGTTCTCTAGGCGATTATCATGCCTGTCTCCGTTGATATGGTCAAGTTCCAATGGAACTCGTCCATCTTCGGATCTTTTTGCCCACCCACATTCTTCACAATATGGCAATTTTAGCCCAACCGCAAATAACCGCCTTTTTAATTTGAAACTTTGAAAGCTGCTTCCCACTACTAAAATTTCCTTAAGGGAAATTTTCGGTCGTATAATCCCTTTCATCCCCTTGTTCCATCCTCGCCCCTTAAAGTGGGATGTATCCAATCTTAACTCCCTGATATATTTTCTCACTTGTTCATAATTTCCCCCAGCTTCTCGCAACTTAAGACGACCCAAAACTTTGCGATAACTGATGGATTGAGCAACCGCATCCCTCAATTGTTTTTCGGTCCATGACCTCCTTCTCATAGAAAGAAGAATACAACATCGAGATTAGAACTTTATTAAATTTTGACCGCACGCTGAGGCCACGACGGGAATCGAACCCGTGAATAAGGGTTTTGCAGACCCTCGCCTTACCACTTGGCTACGTGGCCAATCACTCCTCTTTTGCCTCGTCCTGATCCGCTTTAATACTATCTTCTTCCAGCAATTTTTCAACATTCGCGGCATTCAGGTAGCCGTGGTCGATCGCAAAGAAGATCCGCGGCATCGGCTTGATGTTGATCTTTTTCATCAGCTGATAGCGCAGCTCACCCGCCCGCGCCGCGAGCGTTTCAAGCACCGCCTTTTCCGTCTCGCCGTCCGACGGGATGACGCTCACCTCCACCTTCGCATGCTCAAGCGTGCGGTCCACCTCCACTGCGGTGATCGTCACGAACACGCCCGCGGGAAATTCCACTTCGCGAAGGACCATCGTTGCGAGCTCTTCGCGGATCAGTTTGCCGACGCGTTCCGGGCGATGGTTCATGATGATGAATGGCGCCGCGCACGCCTCCGGGGCGCGGCGGCCCGTGCTATTTCTTGATCGATAATTTGTCGCCCACCTGCACAAGCGTCTGCGAATCGACGAGCACACCGATCTCCTTGCCCTTGTCCGCCTGGAAAATCTCGCTCTTTTTCTCGCGCATCCCGAGCACTTTGCCGTGCCCGACCGCCGCCCCGGACGCCCCCCGCACGATATCGAACGCCGCCTTCGGGCGGAACGTGCCGGACGTCACCCTTCCGCCGACAAGCTGCTTCTGGAACTTTTCCTGATTGAACACCGCAAGCACCTCAAGCTCTCCTTCCGCGGCGCCGGATGCGCCGCTTCCCAGATATTCGGCAATTGTGTCCGCAAGGTCATATACGATCTCCGACGTGATCACCGTCACCGACTGCGCATCCGCCAGTACCCGGGCCCCTTTTTCCACGCGGTTCTTGAATCCGACGATCGTCGCCTGCGTCGCGATCGCATGGCGCACATCCCCGTCCGTGATATCACCGACGCCTTCCTCTATTATATTGAGTTCGCGCCCGCCGGTTTCCTTCACGCCGCGCAAGACGACCGAGAGCGCTTCAAGCGATCCGGCGTCGCTTGCCTTCAGAATAAGATTGAGCGTGTTCGGTTTTGATCGTCCAAGCTTCCCGGCGGCCGCTGCCGGGTGCCCCTTCCCCGAAGGGGCGGCCGACGCGCCACCGGAATGTCCTCCGTTACCGCCGGCGTCGAATACTTCGCCCACCCGGGGGATCTTCTCGAAACCGATGATGATCGCCGGGGCCGACGGCGCCAATTCCGCCGCGGTCTTTCCCAAAAAATCCTCGAGGATCTTCACCTTCCCCGAAACGGACGGCGTGCGCACGGCATCGCCGCGGCGCAGCGTCCCGTTCTTCACGATCACGGTCGCTTCGATGCCGCGCTTCGGATCGCGCTTCGCCTCGAGCACGAATCCCTCCGCCGGCGCCGACGGATCGTACGTCAAATTCTCCATATCGGCCGCAAGGATGATGAGGTCGAGCAGCTCGTTCACGCCGACCCCCGTCTTCGCCGAAACGGCATGGTAGCTCACCTGGCCGCCGTAGCCCTCGAGCATCACGCCCGCCGCCATAAGGTCGTTCACCGCCTTCTCCACGCTGCCGCCCGTTTTGTCCACTTTGTTGATGGCGACGATGTACTGCGTCTTGGACTCCTCTATTATTTTGATCGCTTCCTTCGTCTGCGGCTTCACGCCTTCGTCCGCCGCGACGACGAGCACCGCGATGTCCGCCGCCTGGGCGCCCCGCGAACGCATCGCCGTGAACGCCTCGTGGCCGGGCGTGTCGATGAACGTGATCTTCCGCGCGGGATCGTTCGCCGCAGCTCCGGCGGGGCGATGCTCGATCTCGTATGCCGCCGTCGCCTGCGTGATGCCGCCCGCCTCGCGCGCGGCGATGTTCGCCTTCCGGATATGATCGAGCAGCGTCGTCTTGCCGTGATCGACGTGCCCCATCACGACGACGATGGGCGGACGGGCCATGAGCGCCGCCTGTGTATTGATCTTTTTCAGGGTTTCTTTGGGCATGGGGATGGATGATGCGCTTCAAACTCCCCCATATTATATCAAAATATCCGCAAAAAAACAAACCGCTTGAAGCATCGCCCCAACTGCGCTACGCTTATGGGGTTCGACCGAAGGAGGCGTGGCTGAGCGGTTGAAAGCAGCATCCTGCTAAGATGTTGACCGGGAAACCGGTCCGAAGGTTCGAATCCTTCCGCCTCCGCAAAATAATCCCGGCGTGCCAATGATGCTATAATAGAAGCAATAATGGCCGAACCGGAAGATCGGGGCCCGAAACCGGGCATCATACGCGCGATCGGAGAGAAGCTCTTCATCATGGAGGTGCCGTCGTACGGCAACAAGCTTTTCTATTCCCTCGGATTCCTCGGACTTACCTGCCTCGCGATCCTCGGCGCCTCCGGCATCGTCATGGTCTTCTTCGGGCCGAACTGGTGGCTCACGAGCCAGTGGGGCATCTTCTTCCGGAGCGTCCACCTGTGGGCCGTGGAGGCGTTCTTTACCGTCATCATCCTGCACGGACTCGTGGTCCTCGCGACGAGCGGCTTCAAGGCGCCGCGGCGGCTCACGTGGGTCATCGGAGCGACGGCCTTCATCGCCGCGCTCTTTGAGGCGGAGTTCGGATACGGCCTCCGCGGAGATTTTTCCTCGCAATACCGCGTGCTGCAGGCAGCAGATTTCTGGAACGGCTCATACCTCGGCCGCTTCATCAACGCATTAAATTATACCCAGATCTACGGCATCCACGTCATCGTCATCCCGGCCGTCATCGCAGGACTCCTCGTCCTGCATTATCTGCTCGTGAAGATCCGCGGCATCGCCAAACCGTACCGGAGCGATTTCCCCTATACCATGCAGGCGGCAAGCCACGTCCGCCTCTTCATCCGGGGAGGCGTCCTCGCCGCCATCATCGTCCTTCTTGCCATCGTTTTCCCTTCGCCGCTCATCGAGCCGACGACCATCCAGCAGGTGGCGACCAGCGATCCGTCAACGATGGCCCAGACGCTCATGGCCGAGTTCGCGGGAACGTCCGATACGGCGACCTATATGGACTCGATCGATCCGTACACCTACAGCACGCGCGATGTGTATGTGGCCGTCCCCTATGGCCAATACGCCGCGACCTCGGGCGCGCCGAACGAGCTTGCGGCGTTCGCCGCCGAACCCGCGGCCGAACAGCAGGCGAATATCGACCGGGCAACGGCGTATTTCGGTAACGGGGACGGTTCGACCGGCACTTCCACGCTGAACGAGGATCCGCTCATTCCCGTCATAAACACTCTCGTTTCCATGGCGCAAAGCGGACTCTATGAATCGGCGGTCGACGGCGAAAATCCGGCGATCCGCCCGACGTATTCCCTGCGCTTCCTCGCCGATACCGGCGTCCTCGATGCCGAGGCGTCCCAGCTCCATATCACGACCGACCAGTGGGGCATGATGCGCGAAGAGCACGGCATTCTTCCCCCGGGCGCATGGTGGCTTGCGCCGCTCGGCGTGCTTGATCATACCGTCCTTGCGAACGACGGAGACGGGGACCGGGACGGCGCGCTCACCCTGGGCATCCTCGCGCTTCTCTTTGTGCTCTTTCCCTACATCCCCTACCTCAACCGCCTCCCCGAAAAACTCCATATCGCGGAGTTCATCTGGAAGCCGTAGCGGCCGTCAAGATCGAAGCGCCTCCCGGCGGTCGGCGCGCGCCTCCTCGCAAAGAAAGAAGCGATCGTCACGCGGCTTGCGGCCATCGAGGAGCTCGCAGGGATGGACGTCCTCTGCTCCGATAAGACCGGCACGCTCACGATGAACCGGCTGACGCTCGGCCAGCCATTCACGGTCGCCGGTACG
>JAKAGE010000041.1 GCA_021817655.1 bacterium | reverse complement strand
CGTCGGCATCGCCCGTGCGCTCGCCGTCGAGCCCGAGGTACTCCTGCTCGACGAGCCGTTCTCGGCGCTGGACCCCAAGACGACGGAGGAGCTGCATAAGGACGTCATTGCCATCTGGATGGAGACGAAAAAGACGATCGTCGTGGTGTCGCACCTCATCGAGGAAGCGGTTTCGCTCGCGGATCAGGTGATCCTCATCAAGGATCGCACCGTTGACCATATTTTTTCGATCGACCTTCCCCGTCCACGGCGCGAGAACGAAGCGGCGTTTGCCCATGAGGTGATGGGGGTGCGGAGGGAGTTCTTTAAATAGCAGCGCGGAATACGGTGAATTCTCGCGCTAACTTCAATTTGCCAATTCGTCTGTTAAATGGTAAAATGCAGGCAGATTTCATGCATCGGAGGTGTTATGAAGTGGAAAGAAAAACGATCCGCATTTCTTTCGCGTCATAGCGAACGATTCGCGGGATACGGTCTTCAGTTGGAAGAAGAAGTCGAGAAAATTCTCCGTGCGATGCGGGACGAAGGGTGCGTTGTCAGGTTCGAACGGCATTCCAAAAACAGCATCGAAGATTTTACCGGCAAGGACTTTACGGTGTGGAAGTTTGTCGGCGGAACCATGGTCGAACGCAGTTTCGGCGTGACGATCTCTTCTCGACGGCGGAATAAATCGACGATGCTTCATCGGGATATCCCGCAGTGGTGGCTGCCGATCGGCACCAAGCCGACAACGATCAGCGGGAAAGTTCTTTCACTTTTTTCCTAGACGTTCACGCGCTCCGGCGGCCAACACCGCCGGGGCGTTTTTTATTTAGGGCAATATTTTTGATCAAGCGGAGCGGGCTCGTGGATGCTATGAGAACCTTTTACGGGTGCCGTGACAGGAATCAATCTACTTTCCAGGGCGCGGAAAATTTTCCTTCCCTTACGAGCACTTTCCCGCGTCGCCAGTAATACCATCCACCAAGGAAGGTGAGAATAATGATCGGCGAAGCAACTACCAGCAGGAGAACACTTTTAAAAAACAAAGAGAGAACGCCTGCGATTAAAAGAAATACTGTACCCACAACAAAGTTGATGATTGCGCTGATCCTGGTCTCCCATCCCTCGATCTTATAAGCGGTGGAAACTATTTTCTCACCCACGCTTTCTTTGGCCTCCGGCTTGCTTTCGTCCTGATCTTGCGCGACAGTGTTGTTGGGCATTTTTACAGGTTGGTATTCACCGATTCGGCCGGAGGTGCAACTTCTTGGAATGGTACCCCGAAAAATAACGCGACCTGATTTGCGATGGAAGCTTCTTTCCCGGGCCCTTCCGCCAAGATCGCTGGCCCGGAAAATGGACCGAAAGAATTCGTTTGATGGCCCAATGGCAACTCCTGGCCATCTTTAAAAGCGATGATTGATTGCGATACGGGGACCTGCTGAAGCGAATTTCCTCGAAGTGTGCTGCCGACGGTGCGCCACGACGTCCGTGTTTCAATGCGAAGTATATCGGCGATATTATATATCGAAGAGCTTGATCCCACGAGTCGCTTTTTCTGATACACAATCCGTCCACTTGCCTTACTGGCGGTTATGATTATCGAAGATCCGAATAATATAACCCCTAATCCTAAAATGAAAAGCGCGACAGCAATCCATATGGTCATCGCGCCGAACGATGAAGAAAAAAATCCTATAACGATAGAGGCCAGCACGGCTACTCCCCCAACGGTTATTACCCCCGCGTTCCCGTCTTTAAGTATCAACCCATCCGCCGTCTGGTCGGCTATTTTCATATATCCTTATTATAACAAAAGGATGGGTTCGACCCACACGAAGGGTGCATGATCCAGCCCACATAGTTGCGGGCCTGAAATCCATGAGCGGGTAACGGGAGTCGGACCCGTGTCTTCACCTTGGAAGGGTGACATAATACCGTTATACCATACCCGCGGACTGGCGCGCCGATGCAGGCATTACCGGCAGTTTGCGCGTTTTTACGGGATTCACTGTATCATTTCTGCTTGATTTTTTCAACGATATTCGATTACAATAGGGGGATAAATCATGTCAAAGATTTCGCGCCGCACGAAGATCATCGTGGCTTTCGTCATCGTCATTGGCGTGGCCTATGGCATCGCCAAGTTCATCCAGGCAGAAAGCAACGCCGTGCCCGCGCAATTCGACGCGGCCCGCACGCAGGGAGCGATCATCGCGGAGACGATCGTGAGCACCTCCAACTCCTCCACCGCGACGCTTGCACAGATCAATAAATACGACCAGGCGGGCAACTATGCCGATGCTCTGGCTTCGACGACGGCGCTTATCGCGCAGAGCGCGACCCTGCGCTCCGAGGCCGTGGATCTTTCGAATCAGGTGAGCCAGATGACGCAGGCGCTCTCGGGCATCAAATCGGATGCAGCGCGGCAGGCGGCGCTCGAGGCCATCGCGAGCAGGCTTGCGCTCATCAACGAGCTTATCTCGTACAGCAACGATCTTGACCGGCTGCTCGCGGTCCTCCAATCCCGCTTCAGCGGCACGCCGGAGCCGAACACGACGGTGGCCGCGATCGTCGACCAGATCAATACGGACGTGAACGCCATCAACAACTTCAACGCGCAGGCAACGCAGGCGATGCAGCAGTTCGATTCGATAGAGAGCGGGAAATGAGGACTTCTTTACTTCCCCCTGCCAATCTTTTATCCTGAGCAGGAAAGCGCCTGTAGCTCAGCGGTAGAGCCGTCGTCTTATACACGACTGGTCCCAGGTTCGAATCCTGGCGGGCGCACACCTCGGAAATGGTTTTGTTCTCTTTTATGCCGCCACGGGCTTGATCTTGAACGGCGCGAGCACCGCATAGAAATCGTCCTGCTCAAGCACTTCCTTTTCGATCAGCGTGTCGGCGATCTTTTTAAGGGCCGCCTTGTGCGTTTTGAGGACCCGCTCGGCCGTCTCCTGCGCGTGCAGAAGGAATTTTTTGACCTGCTCGTCGATCTCCGATGCCACCCGCTCGGAATAATTCTTCTCGCTCGAGATCTCCTGCCCGAGGAACATCATCTGTTCTGTCTTCCCGAAGACGATCGGGCCGAGCTCGCTCATGCCGTAGCGGACGACCATGCGGCGCGCAAGCTCGGACGCTTCCTTGAGATCGCTCGACGCGCCGGTCGAGACATCGCCGAAGACGGTCTTTTCCGCGACATAGCCGCCCATCATCATCGCGAGGTCCGCCATGAACTGGGTCCGCGTCTTGAGGTGCTGCTCCTCGTTCGGGAGCTTCATCGTGTAGCCGCCGGCAAAACCACGGGAGATGATCGATACCTTTTGCACCGGATCGGCGTCCTTGACCGATGCGGCAACGAGCGCATGCCCGCCCTCGTGGTAGGCGGTGATCTCTTTTTCCCGCTGGGAGATGACGCGGCTGCGGCGTTCCGGGCCCATCACCACCTTTTCCGCGGCTTCAAGGAGGTCCGCCTGGCCGATCGATTTCTTGTTATGGCGCGCTGCGGCGATCGCGGCCTCGTTCATGAGGTTCGCAAGGTCGGCGCCGGAGAAGCCGGGCGTGCGCGCGGCGACGCGGTGAAGGTCGACGTTCGCGTCGAGGGTCTTCCCGTCGGCATGGATCTTGAGGATGGCTTCGCGGTCCCGCATATCGGGAAGATCGAGGATGACGCGGCGGTCAAAGCGGCCCGGGCGGAGGAGCGCGGGGTCGAGGATGTCCGGGCGGTTCGTCGCGGCGAGCACGATGACGCGGGTATCGCGGTCGAAGCCGTCCATTTCGACAAGGATCTGGTTGAGGGTCTGCTCGCGTTCATCGCTGCCGCCGCCCGTGCCCGCGCCGCGCTGGCGGCCGACCGCGTCGATCTCATCGATGAAGAGGATCGCGGGTGCGGCGCGTTTTGCCTGCATGAACGCATCGCGGGTGCGGGACGCGCCCACGCCGACGAACATCTCCACGAATTCGGATGCGGAGATATAGAAGAAAGGGACATTGCTCTCTCCGGCGACGGCGCGGGCGACGAGCGTCTTGCCGGTGCCCGGAGGGCCCATAAGCAGGATTCCGCGGGGAATGCGCGCTCCGAGGTCAAGGAACTTTTGCGGATTTTTCAGGAAGTCCACGACTTCGATCAGTTCATCCTTCGCCTCTTTGAGTCCCGCTACGTCCTTAAAGAGCACGCGATCCTTTATGTTCGAGAGGCGGAGGTTCGAGCGGCCGAAATTGAAAGCCTGGTTGACGCCTGTTTTTGCCTGGCGGAACATCAGCCAGAAGAGGAATCCGATCGCAAGGAGCTCGATGAGCGGAGGAAGGATGATTCCCGCCCAAAAGCTCCAGCCGGATTGGTTGACGATCCGGAGGTCGACGGCCTGCAATGACTGCGGGTTCACGCCGAGATTCTTGAGGGTATCCGTGATGTTCGTTCCGTCTTCCTGCTGGGAAACGGCCGCGGAGCCGTCGGACATGGTGATGTCGAGCTCATTGCCGTTCACTTTGATCTGCTTGATCTGGTTGCTGTTGATGTCTGCCGCGAGCTGGCTCAGGCTGAGCTGTTTCGGCTGGTTCGTCGGCCCGACGAAATACGAGAAGACGAGCGAGATGACGATGAGCGTGATGACCGCCCAAATGATGTTTTTGGTGAGGTTGGACATGAAGAGGAGGTGATAAAAGGTAATACAATTATAAAAAAAATCCTTAGCAGCGTCAAAATGCGGAACTAGTTATCTCCTCCTGCACCGCCGTCGCCGCCGCCGTCGCCGCCGCTGCGGATGACCGGCGCGGGGCCGAGCTGCGGAACGGAGGAAGGGGTGAGTGCCGCAGAAGCCGCCGAGGGGGCGCTGCTGCTTTGTGAGGCCGTTTGGGGAGCTGAGGTGCTGCCGCTGCCCGCAGCGGGAGCCTGGCCGGATCCTGCGGTCACCGTCGCGGCGGAGGGCGCGATCGTGGACGTGCTTTGCGAGGAGGGCAGGATCGCCTGGCTGTTTCCGCCATGGAAATATGGCACGGCAAGGATGAGGCCGATCACGAGGATGCTGCTCAAGAAAAAGACGGAATTGTTGTTCGATGATCCGTTCATAGGAAAGTGTTTGCCTGCATCAGGCGAATCCCGGGAAGAAGTCGCTCTTTATTTTGAACCGGGAAACGCCCATAGTGCGCAGCGTTGTTTTGAATGATTCGACCATTGCGTGGGGCCCAGAAATGTAGAACATCCGCTCCCGGTAATCGGGGATCTCGCGGCGGATCACATCGACGCTTATTGTTCCATTATACATCCCCGGCGCAGAATCGTCCGTAAGCACATAGACCGTCTTGAGCCCGATCTCTTTGGCGGCGCGGTCGAAGATGTCCTTATAGGCCACATCGGCCGCGGTCCTGTTCGCATAAAGCATGATGATCGGCCGCGGCTCGCCCCGGTCGAGGAGGGAGTGCACCATGCTGCGGAACGGCGTGACGCCGATGCCTCCGGCGATGAAAACAAGCTTCTTTTTCTGATCGCGGGGCAGCGTGAACCCTCCGGCGATATGCGATGCCGAGATCTTGTCCCCGGCCTTCATGCTTGCAAGGGCGCGCTTGAAGGTGCTTGCCTGCGGATAGAACTTCACCCCAAGATGGACGTCGCTTTCGGTGGGTGCCGATGCGATCGTGAAGTACCGGCGGTTGCCCCGATTGTCGGGATAGCGGTGGCCGAGCGTCCACTCCATGTATTGTCCCGGCGAAAAGAACGGCTGGCGGTCCGGGGCGAAAACGAAATCGTACGTGTCCCGCGCGGACTCCTGCACGCTTTTCAGGGTGAGCATGAACCTGCCTTTCGGACTGACCGCATACGAGAAAACGTTGCCGATGAGCAGGGCGAGTTCCGGGCTCAGATAGAGCGATCCGAAGTGGACGTTCGGCGCGAAAAGAAATCCGACGAAGGCGCCGTACGCGATGCGGAGCGCGCGGGTGGGCGGGGTGGTGAGGGGTTCGGTGAGCATCGCAAATGCAAAAAAGAAGAACGCGGAGTGGAGGATCGTCTCCGAGAAGCCCGTCAGCATGTCGGCCGCCGGCGCCGTCGCTGCGACCGCGACGAAAAGGGCCGCGGCGAACGCGGTCACAAGGTCGAACCGCTGGAGTTTCCGCACGACGAGAAGGCCGCCCGCGACCACGAAAGGAAGAAGAGGGAGGTTGCCGCCGACCCACCATGTCGCCGACTGCCCGATCACGAGCGCGGAGAGGGCGACGCCGAACGCCGCGGGATTGAAGAGGTGCCGCTTGCCGAGCGCGAAGAGGTATTTCGACGCCATTGCCCACACGGAAGCGAAGATGAGGAATCCGATGCCCGCATGGTTCGCCGCGGTGACCGGCGGGATGATGAGCGCCAGGATGAAGGCAGTGATGTAGACCGATTCGACGTTCGTCACCGCATCGAACATTTTCGCGGCGATCCAGTTCGTTCCCCAGCACGCCGCGACGATGACGATCGTGGAGAAGGCGAGCGCGGTCGGGTCGTAGGGAAGGATGCCGAGGAAGCCGAATACGAAGGCCGCGCCGAGGAGCGTGACAAGGTAGTACAGCACGAGGCGGTACATCGTGACGCGATTCAGGAGGTTATCGACCCACTCGATCATGGATATTATTAATTCTTCGCCTGTCCGAGCGCGGATGCAAGTGATTGCTGGAAAGCCATACTGGTGTCCGTGGCGCCGGAGACGATCTTCACGTTGGCGCTCTGTATCTGAACCGCCTCCTGGATGAGATAGGGGAGCGCCTGCTGATTGATATAAATGGAGGTGCTGTGGGTGTTGGGATATTGAAGGATATTCACATTGGCGAGCCTGCCG
>JAKAGE010000040.1 GCA_021817655.1 bacterium | reverse complement strand
TAGACGCCGCCATCGCGCTCCACCTCCACCTTCAGCCACGTCGAAAGCGCGTTCACTACGGAGGCGCCAACGCCGTGCAGCCCTCCCGAGACCTTATACCCTTCCCCGCCGAACTTGCCGCCGGCATGGAGCACGGTCATGACCGTCTCGAGCGTGGACTTCTTTGTCTGCGGATGGACGTCCACCGGAATGCCGCGCCCGTCGTCCGTGACGCGCACCTGATTGCCCGGCAGAAGCTCGACAGTGACGTTCTTTGCATAGCCGGCCATCACCTCGTCGATCGCGTTGTCGACGATCTCCCAGATCAGGTGATGCAGGCCGGTGCTCCCCGTGGAGCCGATGTACATGCCCGGCCGCTTGCGGACCGGCTCAAGGCCCTCGAGGACCATGATGTCCTTTCCGGCATACGATGCGCTTCCTTTATTGCTTGCATTCCCCTCGTTTTTCGGCGCTTTTTTTGCTTTTTTTTCAGCCATTGTTCTTGGATGTTCCTTTGAAATGCTTCCCTGGTGATAGAGGTATTTTATCACGTTTTTTCCCTAAAATCCACACGATTTTCATTGCAGGGCCGCGAAGGGAGCGGTATGCTGAACAATAGAAGGAGGAAAGGTCATGAGCGTAGCGCATGCGATCGACAACGCCGTCGCTTTGTGCGATCGGCCGATATCACCCCCACCCCTCCACCATCCACCATACGCCCCTCCCATTCATCACTGTCCCTGCTGCAAAATGGCCGCGCTCGTCTACGTCCATCCGGAAAGCGAGCAATATGCATGGAGATGCGACCACTGCGGCAAGGAAGGACACGTCCTCTCGGTCGCCTCATTCGCCACGGACCATCAGGCGATGATCCTCCTTCTGCCAGGGGTCGATGATCCGCGATTCGACGACCACTGGGAAACCGACGATCGCTATGTCTGCAGGACGCACGGCAGCATCGCGCTCGTCACCCGCGTCGCCGGCATCGGGCGCCTCATTTGGGCATGCAAAGCATGCTTCATAAAAACCGACAGCCCCGCACTCCGCTTCACCTCCCGGCAGACATGGAAACCATGAACGCCACCGTGCGCTGCCGCGGCCTCCTCCGCAGGATCATCCTGCGGAGTTTTTTTCAGAAGCGTGCCGTAAGCGGACTCCCCAATCCCGTCACATAGTCATAGCGTTTCCGCGCAGCGCAATAATAAAGGCACGTTCCGTTCGCACCGCTCGTGATATCCCGGAAATATCCGAGCGAGCGAGACGATGCTTTGTCCGCATAGAGCTTCGCGAGCGTTGCCGTGCCGCCGAGCGCCCGGATCGCCGCCCATTGCGGCGCTCCCGCACTCGTGCCGCCGACCGTATTCCACGATCCTCTTGCGCGCGCACCGGTGCCGACGGTCAGATAAACGGGGAACCCCGACGCCGGGTCGGCGTCGTACGAAACATCGGGGATCGCGCGCATGCCTGTCGCCTTCGGTATCTTATATGCCGCCTGATATCCCGGTTCTTTCTCATACGCGCTCACGCCGCCGCCGCTCCCCGGCCATGCCTTTTCGGAGACGAATGATCCGGCAGACGAGAGCGAAAGCGTCGTTCCGCCGACACCGATCACGTTCGGCGACGATGCCGGCCAGCTCGCCCCGGCGCCATCATCGCCCGATGACGCGACGAACACCATTTTCGGATTCGCCCTGCTGATAAAATGGGTATCGTAAGAGACCTCATCCGGGAACTCTTCGCCGCCCCAGCTCATCGAGACCGCAACAACATCATTGCGCGACGCCGCATAGTCGATCGCATCCAGAAGGTTCGCGCCGGACGGCGTTTTCGCCTCGACAAGCAGTATCTTTGCGGCAGGCGCAATCGCGTGCGCCCATTCGACATCGAGCGCGATCTCCATCGCCCATCCGCTGTCCCGCGCGATGGACGACGCCATTTTATGCTTTGTGAAACAGCCGTTCCTCGCCGTGCACGCAGGGACGCCGTACTGCGCATCGAAGACGGCAAGATCGTTTTCGATCGTCGGATCGTCGTACGCATCGATGATGGCGATCGTCCCTTTCCCGCCGGCCAAAGGAAGATGATATGCCTTCTTTATCTCCGCCGGCGACAATCCGGTCGGCGCCAGTTGTCCCGATCGGTAAATGTGCACCGGCGGCCTCCCCCTGAAATCCGAGAACCGATATGCCGCATCGGCCGTGCCGGCCGGAGCAAATACAAGGACGGCCGCGGAGAGCATGCCGAGAGCCGCGAACAATTTCCGGTATCTCATGGCCCGATTATACTCGGGCACGGTAAATTTTCTTTAAAGGAAATTTTTTGCATTTATGGAAGGTCCCCTTATACTTCCTTTATGGACAAGAAAACCCTTGGAACGGAGGAGGTGCGGTGGGATCTTAGCGTTTTCTATTCGGGCATCGACGATCCCCGGATCGATAAGGATGTCGCTGATCTTGTGGCCCGGCAGAAAGCATTTTTCGAGAACTATAAGGGGGGGCTCTCCGAAAAGCTCGGCGGGGCGATCGCCGATCTCGCGGAGATCACTATGCATACGGAGAAGCTGTTCGCCTATCTTTATCTTCTGCAGAGCACCGACGTGACGAACGCTGCCGTGAACGCGAAATTGGCGGACGTCGAACGCGTCATGAGCGAATCGGGAGGCAATTATCTCACATTCTTCGACATCGAGCTTGTGGCATTGGATGATGCGGTGCTCGAGAAATTCTATGCCGCCGATCCGACGGTCGCGAAACATCGGCCGTGGATCGAGCATGCGCGCGTATTCAAGCCGCATCTTTTGAGCGAGCCCGTCGAAGCGGCGCTTGCCAAACGATCCCCGTTCGGTCCGGGATCGTGGAGCGAATTCTTCGATGAGTTCGAAGCCGACCTCCGCCTGCCGTTCGGCGGCGGTGAAAAAACGCTGACGGAACTGCTCGACGTTCTCACGAACTCCCGGTCCGCGGAAGAGCGCGCCGATGCGCTCAAGGCGATCAATTCCGGACTTGGCGGACACTTCGCAAAGTATTCGGCCCAGACGCTCTACGTTACCGCAGGAGAAATGGCGGTCGAACGGCGCGAACGCGGATACAAGAATCCTATGGACGCCCGTAATAAATCGAATCGTATTCCTGATGCGGTCGTCGATGCGCTCCACAAAGCGGTCACCGGCACCGCCGCCCCGCTCGCGCGGCGCTACTATGCCCTAAAAGCGCGGCTGCTCGGTTTGCCAAAGCTGAAATGGAGCGACCGGAATGCGCCCATGCCGTTTGCGGATACGACCGTCATTCCGTTCGAAAAAGGCATGGAAACGGTGCTTGCGGCATATCATAGCTTCAGTCCCACGCTTGCCGGCCTTGTGAAGGATTTCATCGCCGCCAAACGGATCGATGCGCCCGTCACGAAAGGGCGTCGCGGCGGCGCGTTTAATTATTCCATCGTCCTCCCGGAAAATCACCCCTCGTCTTTCGTCTTCCTTAATTATCTCGGCTCGACGAACGATGTCATGACGCTCGCGCACGAGCTTGGCCACGGCGTCCACGGCATGCTCGCCGGCGCCGCCCAGGGTCCGCTCATGGCGCAGGCGCCGATCGCGTTCGCGGAAACGGCATCGGTGTTCGGGGAAATGACCACGTTCCGGTTCCTCAAAAAACAGCATGAAGACGCCGGCGACAAGAAAGCGCTTCTCGCGCTCCTCACGGAAAAGATCGACGGGAACCTGAACACCGTAGTACGCCAGATCGGGTTCTCGAACTTCGAACGCCGCCTTCACGGCATGGACGCGCAGTATGCGTCATGGCAGGAACCGAAAAAGCGCTCCGCCGACGAGCTCGATGCGATCTGGCTGGAAACCGTCAAAGAACTCTACGGGGAGGATGGCGATGTGTTCACTTACGAGAACACCGAGCATCTGTGGTCATATGTATCGCACTTCCATCGTCCGTTCTATGTCTACGGTTATGCATTCGGCGAACTGCTGACGCAGAGCCTCTACGCCCAGCAATCCGCGCTCGGGGAGCGCTTTGAGCCGCTGTATCTTGACCTTCTTCGCTCCGGCAGCACCAGGAACGCCGTTGAACTCCTTGCCCCGTTCGGACTTGACCCGACCAGGACGGATTTCTGGGAGAACGGCATCCGCGTGAGCCTCGAGACGATGATCATCGAAGCGGAGCGCCTTGCGGGATCCCTGTAAGCCTCCGACTGCAACAAAACCGCATCGGCTCGCGTAGAAGTGGGTATAGAAAAACCCTCACCAGAGTATCCTCATGAAAAAATATATCGTCGGCGGCGTTCTTGCAGTGGCATTCCTTGCGTACGTCCTCTTTTTCACCAATAACAATCAATCGCCGCTCGCCAACGCAGGCAGCCCCATTACGCCGTCCGGCGCGGCTTCCGCAGGAAACGGTGCCGCAGGATCCGGCGCGGCTTCCGCAGGGAATGCTCCCGCAGGCAGCGGAAACGGCAGCTCCGGATCGTCCGGCGGCGCCGGAAACACCCAGGCGGCCGGCGCCTCAAACGGGCAATATAAGAACGGCACGTATACCGGTCCGGCTTCCGATGCGTTCTATGGCACCGTCCAGGTCATTGCGACCGTGAACGGCGGCAAACTGACGAACGTCAAGATCGCGCAATATCCGCACGCTGAAGGATATTCCATCCAGGTGGCGTCAGTGGCAATGCCGATCCTCACGCAGGAGGCGATCCAGGCGCAGAGCGCGAATGTGAACGCCGTTTCGGGCGCCACGGAAGATTCCATGGCGTTCCAGCAGTCGCTTGCGGGGGCGCTCTCACAGGCGCAGGGATAACGCACGAATGAAGCAGACTCGCCTCTTGATGGGCATGCCGATCTCCGTGGAGATCGTCGACCCGAACGCCACCGACGCGATCTTCGACGAGGTCTACGGATATTTTACGCGCATCGACGAGCGGTTCAGCACCTATAAGCCCACAAGCGAGATCGAGGCGATCAACGAAGGGCGGCGTGCGATCGAGGACGCAAGCGAGGAGATGCGCCTCGTCTTCGCCCTTGCCGAAGAGACGAAGCGGGAGACCAGCGGCTATTTCGACATCCGGCGTCCGGACGGACGGATCGATCCCTCGGGCCTCGTGAAGGGATGGGCGATCGGGAACGCGGCGCAGCTCATCGCCAGGCGCGGATTCGAAAATTTCTATGTCGACGCGGGAGGCGACATCCAGCCGCACGGACACAATGCGCAGGGCGAAAAATGGGCAGTCGGGATCAAGAATCCTTTCGACCAGAAGGAGAACGTAAAGGTGGTCTTCGTGAACAACGAAGGCGTTGCAACCTCCGGCACGTATATCCGCGGCCGCCACATCTACGATCCGCACGCCGAAGGCGCGGACAAGCGGGCCCCCGAAGAGATCGTGAGCCTGACCGTCATCGGTCCCACTATTTACGAAGCGGACCGGTTCGCGACGGCGGCGTTCGCGATGGGAGCCCGGGGCATCCAATTCATCGAATCGCTGCCCGGCTTCGAAGGATACATGATCGACAAGAACAAGGTCGCCACCATGACGACCCGCTTCGATCGTTATATGCGGCCATAACGGCGAATTTCAAATTTCAACGACCAAATCCATATGAATGCCATCGACCGATTCCTCAACACTATCACCATGTATCGGCTGGTGGTCTATTATCTCGGAGGCCTGCTCGCGCTCGCAGCCGTTTTCGGCGCGATCGGATGGCTCCCCTACAGCCCGATCGCCATCGTCTTTTCCGCGCTGTTCCTCACGCTCGTATCGTGGGCGGCGAACGGCATCATCGCGGCCTTCCTGAAAGCGCACCCGAACACGGAGTCGGTGTACATCACCGCATTCATCCTCGCGCTCATCATCACGCCGGTCATGCCGATGAATGCCGCTGGCATTCTCTTCCTTGCCTGGGCAGCGGTGCTGGCCATGGCGTCCAAATACGTCTTCGCGATCGACAAAAAGCACATTTTCAACCCGGCCGCCTTCGGCGTTGCCGTGACGCTCCTTGCGTTCGGCGAAGCGGCGAGCTGGTGGGCCGGCGGAAACCTTGCATTGATGGCGTTCGTGATCGCGGGCGGCGCACTCGTGGTGCGGAAGATCCAGCGCTTCGACCTCGCGCTTACTTTCATGGCGTTCGCGCTCGCAAGCGATGTCGTCACCCATGCCGGATTCAGTCCGCTCATGACGATCCAGGATGCGCTCGTGCATACGCCGCTGTTCTTCTTCGCATCGATCATGATCACCGAACCGCTCACGACGCCGCCGACGCGGGGACTTCGCCTCGTCTACGCCGCGATCGTCGGCGCGCTCTTCTCGCCGTTCATCGCCATCGGCCCGCTCAGCCTGACGCCGGAGCTTGCGCTCCTCGCCGGCAACGTCTATTCCTTCGCCGTAAGCCCAAAAGGAAAACAGACGCTCATCCTCAAGGAAAAGAAGGCTATGGGCGGGGGCATTTACGATTTCGTCTTCAAGCGCGAAAAGGGCCGGCGTCTTCGCTTCCGGCCGGGCCAGTATCTCGAATGGACGCTCGCGCACGCCGGCGTGGACACGCGCGGCAACCGGCGCTACTTCACCATCGCATCATCGCCCACCGAGCGCGACATCCACCTTGGCGTGAAATTCTACGAGCCGTCTTCCAGTTTCAAAAAAGCGCTCATCGCGATGCGGCCCGGCGACACGATCGTCGCCGGTCAGCTTGCCGGCGATTTCACCCTCCCGCGCGACCCGCGGGAAAAGCTTGCCTTTATCGCGGGAGGCATCGGCATCACGCCGTTCCGGAGCATGGTGCAGTACCTTATCGACCGCGGAGAGCGCCGCGATGCCGTGCTCTTCTACTCGAACCGCAGCGATGATGAAGCGGCATACCGTGAAACGTTCGATGCGGCGGAGC
>JAKAGE010000002.1 GCA_021817655.1 bacterium | reverse complement strand
CATCCTGCGAATTGTATTCGGGATCATCTGGGCCGTGGATGCGTATTTCAAATGGCAGCCCGCGTTCTTCGCCAACTTCACGAGCTATCTCTCGGGAAGCATCGGCGACCAGCCTTATCTCGTGAAGCAATGGATCGATCTCTGGATCCACGTCATTGGGATCAATCCCGGCCTTTTCGCGCTATTCGTCGCACTCGTTGAAACAGCGATCGCGTTCGCGCTTATCCTTGGTATCTTCCCGAAACTCACGGTCTCTGCGGGCGTCGCGATGGGCATCATTATCTGGTCGACCGCCGAGGGATTCGGCGGCCCGTATACGGCCGGATCGACCGACATCGGCGCGGCCATCATTTATGTGCTCGTATTCCTCGCCCTTTACTTCGGCCATGCGTGGGACGATTTGCGGATCATCGGTGCACGAAAACCACGATAACCAGCAGAATCGTTATGCCCAAAACGTTGGCCGAGGAAAAGCCGGAATACCGATGCTCCGAATGCGGCCTCTTGTATCCGACGAAAGAACTCGCCGAACGGTGCCGGAAATGGTGCAGCGAGCACAGGAGCTGCAATCTGGAAATCATCCAATATGCCGTCAAAGACGAACGCGATAACCATCAATGAAACGCAAAACCGGCCCCATGGGCCGGTTTTCATTCTCTCCCCTACGCCATCAGATCTTTTTTCTTCTCCTCGAACTCCCGCTTGTCGATCTCGCCCTTGGCGTACCGCTCCTTGAGGATGCCGATTGCCGAGTGGCCGTGGTCGTGCCATCCGTGATGGCCGCCGTGCATGAGCCACCGAATGAGGACGATGATGCCGACGACGACGAGCGCCCAGAA
Organism: bacterium; assembly: GCA_021817655.1. Lineage (GTDB taxonomy): Bacteria > Patescibacteriota > Minisyncoccia > UBA6257 > 2-01-FULL-56-20 > JAKAGE01. Next base: position 29,411 of record JAKAGE010000002.1, on the reverse strand, counting down.
GAGGATCATAAAAATCCATCCGAGCCAGCTGCCGCCGTAGCCCATCATGCCATACGGCCCGTAGCTGTAATTCCCGCCTCCGTAATATCCCATCATTGGTCCGTAATAATTGTTGTTACCGGAGCCCGACCACGCTCCCGGCAGGGTTGCGCTCCCGTTGCACCCCGAATATCGCTCGCCCCAGGCGACATGCATCGCAACATCCCCCTGCTCACCCATCATGTTCGATATCATGGCGTCCATCGCCGGATGCCCCGCGCCCGTTACCTGCTGCATGAAGTATTCGCCGAGGTTCTCGTAATTATCCTGCGTAAGGGCGCTGCACTGGAGCTGTCCCGATTGAAGTTGCTCATAGAGCGACTGCCCCGCCGCGATCATCTGCGTGTCGCTTGCGGACATCTGCGCTTCCGTGGATGACGATGACCACGGATACGCCCAGCCACCCATCATGCCGTAACCGGACGTTCCGGTCGCGGACGATCCGTTGCCGTAATATCCCATCATCTGTGCGTGCGCCGCACTCGTGCCAACGCCCGCAAACGCGAAGACGGCGGCAAACGCCAACCCCGAATATATGATTGATTTTTTCATTATGCTTTTTATATTTCTGACCTTTACTGCTCTTTGCCCCACTTGCCCCACACGAGGAAGAAGATTGCGAACAGCCCCGTGGCCATCGCGTCGTCAAAGAGATACTGCGCGGACGTTCCCCAGAGATTCCACCCGAACCACATATTGCCCCACGCGGAGAGATACGCGAGGATGCCGCACGCCGCGAAAAGCCACGCGAGCACTTTCCAAATTGGTTTCATGATTTTGTACTTTTGTTTTTGTGTTAGTCGGCCTTTCTGGATGCCCTACGCAAGTTTTTCCTTCCTTAAGAGCAGCGCATTCGCGACGACGATCACCGACGACGCGCTCATGAGGATCGCGGCCCATGCCGGAGGGAGGAGGAGATGGTAGGACGGATAGAGCACGCCTGCGGCGATGGGGATGGCGAACACGTTGTAGCCCGTCGCCCAGGCGAGGTTCTGGATCATCTTGCGGTTCGTCTTGCGGCTCAAGGCGATCGCCTTCACCACGTCCTGCGGGTCGTTCCTCATGAGCACGATATCGGCCGAGGCTACCGCCACGTCCGTGCCCGCGCCGATCGCGATGCCGACGTGCGCCTGCGTGAGCGAGGGGGCGTCGTTCACGCCGTCGCCCACCATGGCGACGATCGTGCCGCCGTGCTGCAGCTCCTTGATCTTGTTCACTTTGTCTTCCGGTAACACGTGGGCGAACACCGTATCGATGCCGAGCTCCCGACCCACCGCGTCCGCAACGTCCTGCGTGTCGCCCGTGAGCATCGCGGTCCTGATCCCCATGGCGCGGATCTTTCGGATCGCCTCTTTCGAATCCTCGCGCACGATGTCCGCGAGGAAGATGATCCCCGCAAAAGTGTTGCCCACCGCGATATACACCGGCGTGCTCGCTTTTGCGGAAGCAGGCACTTCAATGTCTTTTACTGCAATGCGCAACTCATCCAAGAGCTTCCGGTTCCCGACCACAATGTTCTTGCCGTCCACTATGGCGGTGGCGCCCCTTCCGGGGAACGATTTGAAGCTCTTCGCTTCCGGCATGGCGATCCCCCGCTTCTTCGCCTCACCGACGACTCCTTTACTAATGGAATGCTGCGAGAGCATGTCCACCGCCGCGGCAAATTTCAAAAGCTCGTTTGCATTCGCGACAACCGTTCCCGCAAGGACGATATCTGTCACGCCGAACTCCCCTTTGGTGAGCGTTCCCGTCTTGTCGAACACCATGTAATCGAGCTTCCGCGCAATCTCGAGTCCCTTCATGTCTTTGATAAGGATGCCGTTCTTCGCGCCCAAGGTCGAAGTGATTGAAGTCACGGTGGGGATCGCGAGACCCAATGCGTGCGGGCAGGCGACGACGACCGCGGCGACGGCCACCGTGGCGGCGAAAATCGCGCCCTGCGGGAACACAAAATACCAGAACACGAACGAGAGCGCACCCGCGGCGACGGCGACGTAGAAGAGGACCTGCGCCGCCCGGTCCGCGAGATGCTGAACGTTCGGCTTCGAACCCTGCGCTTCGCGGATGAGCTGCATGATCTGCGAAAGCGCGGTATCCTTCCCCGTCTTCGACACTTCGACGGTAAGCGAACCATCCTGATTCATCGAACCGCCGATCACCGCGTCGCCGATATGCTTGGCAACGGGGCGCGATTCGCCCGTGATCATCGACTCCTCGACGGAGCTTTCGCCGTCAACCACGTTTCCGTCGACCGGGATCTTCTCGCCCGGCTTCACGAGCACGCGGTTGCCGACCGCGAGCTGGCTCGTTCCCACGTCGACGATATCCGCGTCTTTCACGAGGTGCGCCGAAGGCGGGATGAGCTTCGCAAGTTCCGCTAAGGCGCCGGTCGCGCCGCGCACCGCCCGCATCTCAAGCCAGTGGCCGAGGAGGAAGACGGAGATCAGCGTCGCCATCTCCCAGTAGAGCGAATTGCCGGGGAAGAGGAATGTGGCGGCGATGGAAAACGCGAAGGCGACGGTGATGGCGAAAGCGACGAGCGTCATCATCGCCGGATTCCGGTGGGAGAACTCCCCTTTCGATGCCTTGAAGAACGGGAGGCCGCCGTAGAAGAAGACGAACGCGCCGATCAGGAAGAGCCACAGGTTGCCGCCCGGCACAGTCCACCGGAAATGGAACCACTGCTGGATGTTCGGCGAAAGCGCCATGGCCGCGAGCACGAACGGGAGCGTGACGAAAAACCGGCGCTTGAAATCCTGCTCGGCACCGCCGTGCCCTGCATGCACGCCATGGTCGCCGCCCGTATCCATGGGCACGAGCTCCATGCCGCACTTCGGGCATTCGCCGGGCATATCGCGTATGACGTCCGGATCCATTGGGCAGGTATACATCTTCCCTCCGGCATGCGCCACTGCTCCGACGTCAACCTCTTTGGGATGGCGATCGTGCGGCACGGCCCCAGGGCCTTCGTCGCCGTGCCGGTTCTGCGGATCGCCCTCCTTGACCAAAGACATGCCGCACTTCGGGCAGCGGCCCGGCGCGTCCTGCCTTACTTCGGGATGCATCGGACAGGTATACACCGCCTTTACTTCCCCGCTTTGTTGATGGTTGTCGTTATGGTTTTCCATGGGTTACTTCCATAATACCCCCATGGGGTATTTTCTGTCAAGCGCCGCGCGGATGCAGCTTCCGCCACGCCATGTGCTCGTAAACGCTCGACCAATAGAACCCGAGGCTGAACGCGAACATAAGTTCCTCAAGCGGCACGCCGAGGACAAGGATGCCGGAGATCGCGGCGAGGTTCCACACCCGCTCGACGTAGCCGGGGTACGCGGCGATGAGCGTGAGGAAATAGAGGAAGTAGAGCGCGAGAAAGAGGAATGCGCTCGTGACCATCTTCTTTTTGAGGTCCGGGCGGCAGTACCATGTGGCAAGCCCGCCCGTTACCATGGCGATCGCGGCCACATAGATGGGATTGAGGTGCGGCACGAAGAGCAGCGCGAAGAAAATGACCGGTGCGGCAAGGAGCGCCCAGAGATGGTATCTATGCCGGGGATCGTGCCGCTCCATCGGCGCGATGGCCACGTCTTGCTTTTTGAAGATCCAGTCGTAGAGCGAGATGACGATGCCGCCGATCGCGAACGAGAAGACGAGGCTCTCGATGTCGAAATGCGTCCGCTGCGCGAGGTCGAAGAGCGACGGCGGATTCCAGTAGGCCGGGACGAAGAGCGGCTCGGTGAGGCCGAGGAGCGACGTCCACGCGCTCACGATAAGCATCGTCTTTCTCCGCTCGCGATCCCGGAGGAAAAGATAGACGACGGCCCAGACGGCGAGAAGGAGCAGGCTCCACAGCAACCACGCATAATGGGGATCCATATTTCTATTTTATCACGATCCGCGATGCGGCACGCGGCGTGTCCGCGTTCAGCGGCAGCAGGAATGGTCCTGCTTCACATCGTGTTTCGCTGATTCGGCCTTCGACGGTTGGTCTTGATCGGTGGAGTGGTCATAGTGTTCCTCGCCTGCCGATGGTTTGCGGTGCCGGAACATCATAACGACGCACACGCCGAGAAGCGCGATGGCGAGGATCGGCAGAATGAATTGGTCCATGGTGTTGTTTTTTTATGTTCGACCTTTATGGCTGGCGCAGCGTCGCGAGTTCGCTCGCGATTTTTTCGTTATCGATGCCCATCGCCGGATCGTCGTATACCCAGCGGACGATCCCCTGCTTGTCAATCACGACGAACGTGTGTCCGGGATAGGAGCCGTAGTGCATGGAGGAATTGACCGTGAGCATGCCATATTCGTTCGATACGGCCTTGTCCGTGTCGAAAAGCACCGTGGCCGACGCGAGTTGCGGCATCTGCCGGATCGCGCTCGCCCATTCCGACGGCTGGTCGATCACGACCGAAAGAGCCACGGTGTCGGAGCTGTCGAGTTCCGGGAGCGCGGCCATCTGGTTCCAGCACGCCGGATAGCACATGATGCCTTCATTGAAGAAGAGCACGACATTCTTTCCTTTGAGGCTGTCGTTCGTGTACGTGGCGCCGTGCACATCCCGCAACGAGAACTGCGGCGCAGGCTTGCCGACGAGCGCCTGGATATCGCTCACGGGACCGGCCGAGGAGCGCAAAATCGCCGCGAACGCATAGATGCCGCCGAGGACGGCGACCGCGGCCAGCGCGAACCACACCGCGCCGGGTATCCCCTTTTTTTGTTTTACCGTTTTCATGTTTTTGGTTATTGATTTTCTTTCGACTGTTTGAGGGCGAGCGCCACGAGCCAGGCGAAAAGCCCTATCACCGCGGCGGCCCAGACGAACTGCGGCACCCATCCGATGAACCGGTTGAGCGATTGGAGAATCTGCGTGATGAGGATGTCGATGTTCACCGCCGCCGCCGAGTAGCCCATCGGATTGTTCGCCGCGAAGACGAGCGTAAAGACGCCCATCACGGTGAACGTCGCCCCCGCGAGAAGGTCGGCGATCCGCGTCCTGAACTCCCTGCCGAAGAGCGTGAAGGCGAACGGCTTGCGGGCCGCATAGAGGCGGTTCGTGAGGCCCGTGCGGTCGATAACGGACGCAAGGATGAAGAGCGGCGCCACCATGCCGAGCACGTACGCAAGGGTGTAGATGACGCCCCATGCCCACGATCCCGGGAGCACCGAAAGCGCGAGCGCTCCCGCGAGCACCGGGGCGCAGCAGGTCGTCGCAATGCCGGAAAAGATGCCAAGCACATAGACCGATGCCGCCGTTTCCTTTTCCCTCACCTCGAATTTGGGCTTCCACGATTTTGGCATGGGCAGGCGCTTCCCAAAAAAGAGCGATACGCCCAGCGCAAGAAGCAGTAATCCAACCACCGTGAATATCTCGTGGTGGTAGTGGCCGAAAAAGGTGCTGAGCGACGAAAATCCCAATCCGAGCGGGAGGAAAACCGTGAGAATGCCAAGGAAGAAGATGAAGGTCATGAGGAACACCTTGCGCCGCGTCTCGAAGATCGATCCGAAGTACGACGGCAGAAGCACCGTGACGCAGCACGGCGCAAACAAGGCCGCAATCCCCGCCACAAATGCCGCAACCAACGACGTACTGATAAGGAGTTCCATGGTCATGAAGTGCTGCAGCTTCCCCCGCCCGACGATTGGCCCGATGGCGGCTGGGTTTCTTCGGAAAGAATCTGCTGATATCCTTGGGCGCTCGAATACGCGGCCCCGAGCACCGTTTTGGGATCGACGGCGCTCCACGCGGTCCCTTTGCCCGCAAAGTATTCCGCGAGCGTCATGTACGTATCCGGGAACCAGTACGAGTTCACGGTGAGCGCGGCCTTGTACATCTGGTCGGCGGTCGCGCCCTGCGACGCCATGAGTTCGAGGAGACCGAGCATCGCCATGCCGTGGTTGCAGTCCGGGAAATATGCGGAGTTGCCGCAGCAAGGACGGTAGATGCCCTGCGCCACTTGTTCGACGAGCGACTGCTGCGCGGCGGTAAGCGTCACGAATTGATGCATATCATAATGGTTCATGGCATTGCCGGCCGCGAGCGTCCATCCGCCGGTCGACGCGAAATTCCCTGCGCCTCCGTAGTGCGGATTTTCCATCGGACCGCTCTCGAGAATGGGATTCCTGTTCCCGAGTCCGAGCGCCCAGAGCATATTGAGGATGATGCCCGCGTTCTGCGGCGTCATCTTGATCTGCCCGTTGTTCGATCCGTCGAGCATCTGCGCCATATCCTGCGGCAGTCCGCCCTGCCGGGCGTAGAGCGCCTTGAACTGCGCCTCGTCGATCACGCCCGCAGCGGTGAGTTGCTGGCCAAGGTTGCCCCACGCGGCGGGCAAGGTCACCCCCTCCGCCGGGGTTACCTCTTCCTGCAGGGATGCCAATGCCGAAGTTGATGAAACGGCCGCCAACGAGCCTTCTGTATTTTTCTCTCCGGACGATCTCACAATGAAGGCGTATGCGGCGGCCGATAGCACCATGCCAACCGCGACGATCGCGCTCCCCCAGAGGATGCCGTTGCCGCTCCCCTTGTCCGGTTCGTGTTCCGCATCATTCATCGCAGCAGTCGGCAAGCTTGCCCACGAGCTCTTCGAGCCCGGAGTGTCGGCCGTTCTTCTCGTCTTTGCTTCGGCCTTTGATCAGCCCGAGTTTGAGCCCCCAGAAAAGCGAGTAGATCCTGTACGCGCTCGCAAAGGTCTCTTTGGCTTTTTCCTTCTCGCCTTCCGACTGCAGCTTGTTTCCCACTTCGATGAGGCGCATGGCGGCCGCGAGCAGGTGCTTCGCGATACACCATGTTTCACCCTCATTCTCCGGCATGAGGCGGGCGAGCAGCTTCTTGCGCTCGTTGCGAATCTCCTGGATCGTGTTGAAGTATCCGTCCTTCTTTGTTTTTTCGGCAGTGAAGAAGAAGTGCTCCTCCAGGCTCACGAGGTTCATGACGGCGACGCTCAGATCCTCAGTAGTTGTGAGATCCACGCCCGCTTTTTCCTTGATCGATTCGACACTCTCGAGAAACTCCTTAAGCGTTGGTTTATGTGTTTCCATATGATGAAGTTGTATTTGTTTGTGAACGAAAAAACCGCATGAGAGCGGTTGTGCGCCATGAAACTGCCGACGAACGTCGCGCTAGTTCATGGCGTATGCAAGGGACGGGTCGCGCTTTTCGAGAATGGAAATCCAATGGCGTTGCTTGCGAAGGCCTTGTAGGTGTTCTTCGGAAAATATCCGCGAAGTATGCAATGATGCCGTTGCGAGCACGCCGGATTCGGCCGCAACCCTAAGCCACACGAGCAACACGAGGGCGGCAAGGAGCAGAACCGCAAGCGTTCCGATGATGCCGAGCGACGCGCCACCAAGCGCGTTGATGTGGGTCATCGCAAACTGCAGCGGGGTCATGCCGCCGACGCATTCCGGGCTTCCGGGGATCGCCGCCAGGCAATTCACGTGGCTGCCGGAGTTCATCATGGCGCTCATCGCGAACGCACCCGCGGCGAACGTGAGGATGGTGATGAATATGACGATCGCGGCGGCGGCCGGTTTCATTACCTTCGCTGTGAGAGTTTATATATCTTCAACACTTCGGCGCTGGCCTTCTTGCTCTGTCCGTGCTTCATCTGCGACGCCACATGCGTCGCAAGATGGTTCTCCAAGAGCAAGCCCTCGACGCCCGCGAGCGCCTGTCGGATTGCGGACGACTGGGTAATGACATCGACGCAGTACTTCTCGTCAGCAATCATCTTCTCGAGGCCCTTCACCTGGCCTTTCACGATCTGGAGCCGCCGGAGCGCTCGCTTCTTGATGGCTTGGTTCATGGTTCTATAATACCCCTAGAGGGTATTGTCTGTCAACGACGAATACCATAGCGCGTAAAAAACGACTCTCACCGCTCCGGCAAGTCAGCGAGCGGTCCGAACCGCATTATAAGATGCTTGCACGGCCGTCCAACCTCTGCCGCATCGGCGATAAGTCGTACGTGTTCGTCCTCGCCTGATTGCGGACGTTCAGAATCGCCATAAATCCCTTATCAACCAGCCCCTTCTTCGCCTTGTGGATCGTCCCGATGGAAAGCCCTGTCGCCTGCTCGACATCCCGCAGCGGCAACGCGACCGGCTTCCCCTCTTTCCATCCGGCGTCGGCGGTCAAGAGGTACGCGAGGAAGATAACCTCTATCGGATCGAGCTTCAGCTGAGCCATGTTGCGGATGAGCTGCGCGAGAATCTCAGCGAGCGTCCACTCGACGGCTTGTTTGCGGTGTCGCTGTCTCCGCTCATTCCCTTCGGCGGACATGAATCAGATAATCCGCTTTCTCGCTTTTTCTTTTTCGGGTTCCTGCGATTCCTCGAAATATTCCTCCGCGAGCACGCGCCCGTTCAGCATCTTGTTCAGCACCCGCTGGTGCACCTCCTTGGAGCGCTTCTTGTTCACGGCGGCGTAATACTGGAGCGTCGTGCGCGGCGACTTGTGGCGGGCGAGGTCGGCGACGGCGGTGATGTCCGCGCCGCCCTCGATCAAGGTCGTCGTGAAGGTCTTTCTGAAATTGTGGTGCTTGATATGTTTTTGCACCCCCGGCAGCTTCTTGTCCAGGTGGGTGCGGATGTAGTTGCGGGAGGTCGTGGGCAGCAGATGCCCGCGGCCGGACACGAAGGCCCACGGGAGGTCGTCCTTGCGCGCATCCCAGTATTTCTTCAGCCATTCGAGCGACCGGTCGGTGAAGAACACTTTTTCCTCGTCCTTCGTCTTCGCGTTCACGATCCTCGCTTCGCGCCGTTCCCAGTCGATGCCGGATTTCTTCATGAGGCAGGCCTCCGTGATACGCATCCCGGTGTCGAGCAGGACCTCGATGAGCGCCCGCGTGCGGAGTCCCGCGAGATCGGCGACATTCAACGCGTCGCGGATCTCGTCCAACTCCTCCGGCAGGAACGCCTCGTTCATTTTCCTTTTCACTTTCGGCACCTCGAGGTCCCGGTAGTCGAACGGCGTCGCGAAGCCGGACACCTTGGCGTACCTGAGGAGGCGGCGGAACGTCACGATCGCCCGCTGCGGCCCGTATTCGCCGTAGCCGCGCCCGGCGCTTTCCACTTTCGCGCCGTCGATGAGCAGTAGCGAACCGATGGGGCGGTCCCCCACGGCGTCCGTGATGGGGCCGTCGAGGAACCGCTTGTGCTCCCGGATGGTCTTCGGATCCTGGTTCTTGAGCGCCATGTATTCGAGGTATCCCGGGAAGAGGTCCTTCACTTTTGATATTTTTTCCATACCTCAACCAAGCCGCGTAATCCCCTCCTTGTCCAGCGCCGGGCCGTCCCCGCCCCTTGGTCCCTCTGGAATCCCCGAAAAGGCCCCCAAGGGCCGCTCTTTTTGCGCAAAGCCGCCGTTTGCCCCTTCGTTTCCGAGCCGCCCCAAAATCGCCTGATGGATTGCCTTCGGCGCTTTCAAAAACCCTTCGTCAACGAGCCGGTATTCCGTCCCGATCCGGTGGCCTTTGCGATTGCGGGCGTACCGCGTCGCGATCAGTCCGTCCGCCAGAAGTTTTTTGCGGGCGCTTTTGCAGGTCCGCGCGGAAATACCGTAGAAGGCGAAGGTTGGGCTTCCCTGTAACGCCGTGGGGCCTGCGGCATCATGCAGGAGCGCCCAGCCGTTCGGATCCGCCGATCGGGAGATGAGCTTCCGGAGGAGGATATAATAGAGGGACTCGGCGGCAGAGTACCGGTTTGCGAACAAATCGAAGAACGCGTGTGGGATGGCGAATGCAGGATTGTGCGCGTCGGTTTTCATGGCCCCATTATCTATTTCCGTCGCGGAAGGCCGCGCCCTTCTTCTTGCCAGGACGCTTCTCGGCGGGCGGCTCGTCCGGGAAGGCCTTGTGGAAGAGGGCGAGGAGCGCCCGATCGTTGCCCGCGAACGCCTTCGAAACGAAAAGGTCTTTTAAAGAGTACTTGCCCGACGCGAGCTTCTTCTGCACCTCCTCGCGCGAGATCTCGCCGAAAAACATCTCGTGGAGGAGTTCGGCGTCGGCATACTCCTGGTACGCGGACTTCCGTCCGCCTCCCCTGTTCCCCGCGGCGTTCTTGTTCCCGAAGGGTGCGGCCATCACGATGAGGCGCGGGGCCCAGCTATTCTTTCGGCCTTTCTGCCCGTGAATTTCTCCCACCGCCGCAGGGCGACCTCCGCGTTCAAGGGCCCAAGTTCGATGGCCCTGCACTGCCGCTTCAGGATCTCCGCGCAGATGATGGTACTCCCGCTGCCCACGAAGGGGTCCACGACGATCCCTCCGCGGGGGCTCAGGGCCTTCATATACGGGGCGAGGACCACGATCGGCTTCGCGCCGAACACGATATTCTGGCCGTTCTCGGCCATGCTTGAAACATTCGCGGTCACGTGGTCGGTCACCTTGCCCCATTTCTGCTTTTTCGAATCCTTGTCGATGTCGGTTCGCGATCCGGCGCGGCCGTAGAGCGCGACCTCGTACGATTCGATCATCTTCCGCCCCTTCTCGAGGAAATATGCTTCGAACTCCTCTTCGGGGACATCGTTCTCCGCGACTTTGCCGCGCTCGCCGTAAAGGGCGATGTCGTATTTGCTATAGAAGGTGTCGGGGCGCATGTATCCCTGGTGGCGGTTCGGGGTGTGCCACACGACCATGTTCTTCACCTTCCAATATTTCTCGATCGCATCCCAGAGGCCGCGGATATTCTTCCAGTTCTCGAACACCATGACGTTCGACGCGGTGGGGTTCCCGTAGTCTTTGGCAATCCCGAGCCACTCACCGTACTCCGGCACGCCGCGTTTCATCTCAACCCCCTCGTACGAACGATTTCCCTTTACACCGAACCTGAAGGCTCCCATCCGGTCCGTGCTCCCCACGACGTCGTATTCCCGTTCGCGCTTCAGCTTCCTGCCGTCCTTCGTCCGCACGATCCGCGCGCGCTTCGCGTTATATGCCAACCGATATGGAGGATCCACCTGCATGAAATCGAACTTCTCCTTGCCCATCAGCCGCTGCCACACCGTGCGGTCCGTCGCGTCCCCGACGGCCAGCTTGTGATCCCCCAACCGCCACACCTGACCGACTTTCGTCCGGAGCTCCGCGCCTTTCAGCAGTTTTTTCCGTTCTGCCCCCGCGTCGAAATCCTCCGCGTAGTCAAGCCCGAACGCGATGTCCAGGTCGTCTTCCGTAAAGCCCGACGATCTGAGGAGATCCTCGCCGTAGCCTGTGAGGCGCTTCCAATCCCATTCCCCGACGTTCCGGTTGCTCCGGAGCGCGTACTCGTCATACTCCTTCTCCGTGAGCTTGCGACTAGGGACACGTACGTCGATCAATTCATCTCCCCTGCCCAGCTGCCGCAAGGCCGCTATTCTCATGTTCCCCGCCACGATCTTCCCGTCCGCGTCCACGGCCGGAATCTCCGCGAGATTGAACTTGCGGAGCGACGTTTCGAGCTCCTTCTTCTGTTTGTCGGTAATCGTGCGCGGATTCCGCGGATTCGAGACCAAATCCGACACTTTCCGTTTTTCGGTCCGCCAGACGAGCCTTGCCGAGGATAACTTTTTTGTCATGATATTTTTTCTGCGTTTTTGACTCTTTTTTGAGGGCATATAACGAAAAACGCCCAGGCACATACCCACCCTCGTAGGTATATGCCTGGGCGTTCCAGGCGATGCTCGATTAACTTGTACTTAGATCATACCACTCGCGCTTTCGGACTACAATCCCTACTTATCCACAGGGGGTTCGGAGGGTGGCGCGGGCTTTACCTCGTACTTCATCGGGAGCGTTTTCCGTGCCCGTCCGAACGAAAAACCGCCACCGGCACCGCAGTTATCGCAGTCTATGTCGAAGCGGCCCCCAGCATCGTGCCGCACGCGAACCTTGACGCGTACCGTTTTGCCGCCCTGATGCTTCAAAAACTCCATGTTGTTTCCCTGAACTTCCGCGAGTGGCGTGCCGCACTTCGGGCAACGTATGAGTTTATTCTCTCTCTCCATGCTTCAATTGTATGCCGCTTCCGGCAAACATCAATCTTCCTGCGGCGCTAGGCTTGCGAAAGACGGCTCCGAGGAAATCCGCACGTGGATTACCCTCCAGTTGCCCATGTCGCCCTGCATCCCAACACCGATGATAAACGTGATAGAATTAAAACATGATTAAAGACGGCATCGGCGGTGCAAATACGCGGGTCGGGCTCGATTTCGAAGATCGGGTGAACCTGTTGGCCGTTTTCGCAACGACGCCCGGATATTCCGTCAACGATGCCGCCGTACTCTATGACAGAAAAGAAGTGGCCATCAGCATCAGCAAACACCGCCTCTATGCTTTCTTGGAAAAGCACGGCGTTGATTTCCGAACTATCATTTCTAAAAAATTATTGCCAGACGAAGCCCTCTATATCGAAGGCCAGAAAAAAGTTTTCGTCATCGAGATAAAATTCCAGGAAGTCGCCGGGTCGGTGGATGAAAAATTACAAACATGCGACTACAAGAAAAAACAGTATCAGAAGCTCTTTAAACCGCTCGATATTGATGTTGAATTCATTTACGTTTTGAGCGATTGGTTCAAAAAGCCGGAATATAAAGACACGCTCGCCTATATTCTTGAGGTCGGCTGCCATTATTATTTCCAAACCCTGCCGCTTGATGTCCTCGGCCTACCGCTTCCAAAAGCAAAATGAAAACTGTCTTTATTGCCCATCCCATTGCAGGCGACATTCAAGAAAACGTTAAGAAGGTGCTGGCGATTTGCGAGGAAATACACAGCAAGGATCTGATTCCAGTCGCGCCGTATCTCGTTTCACTTCAATATCTCGATGACACCGTGAAGGAAGATCGGGAGCTTGGCGTTTTAGCCAATCTTGAATGTTTCCATAGGAAATATATTGATGAACTTTGGCTTTTCGGAAATAGGATTTCCGAGGGGATGAGGGCGGAAGTTGATTTGGCACGCCAATTAAATATTCCGATCATAGCAAAAACACCGGAAACGGAGCGCGGTATGAATGAGGCACTTAAGAGCTAAACTAATTGCCCCTTATTCAGGTCCTCAAACCTCTTAATCGAGAGGTCTAAAAACTTTTTTTCGGTATCAATACCGACAAAGTTTCTGCCGTGAAGATTGGCGGCGATACCTGTCGTCGAGCTTCCGGCAAAAGGATCGATGATCAGATCCCCCTTATTCGTGCTCGCGAGCACGATGCGGTTCAGCAGTTCGAGCGGTTTTTGCGTCGGATGTTTACCAAACTTTTTTTCATCCGGTTTCGGCGTGCCGATTGCCCAGACGGAGCGCATCTGCGTTTCTGGCTTTTTCAAGAAGTCGCCAGTCCATTGCCCGTTTTTCATCAGCTCATAGTTAAACGTGTGCTTCGCTTTTTTTTCTTTACGCGCCCAAATCAACGTCTCATGGCTCGCGGTGAAAAATCGGCAACTCAAATTCGGAGCGGCGTTCGGCTTGAACCACGCGATGTCGTTCAAAATATGGAATCCCAATGCCTGAATCGCGTGGCCGCATTGGTAGATGGAGTGATAGGTGCCGCTCACCCACAAGCTGCCGCCCGGCTTTAAGACGCGCTTCGCCGCGGAGAGCCACTTGTAATGAAACTGATAATCCCCCTCGAACCCGTTGCTCTTATCCCAATCCCCTTTATTCACGCTCACCATCCGTCCGGCATGGACGGTAAAGCCGCCATTCGACAAGTTGTACGGTGGATCGGCAAAAACCATATCCACCGAATTTTCCGGCAGCTGATCCAAAATTTTCAGCGAATCTTCGTTGAAAAGCACAAAATGGTCTGTTCGATAATATGGGGCGGTCATAGTTTGCCCGCCCAGTTTACCAAAAACACCATTAAGTTTTTCTAAAGATTTGCTTGACTTCTTTTTCCCCTTGCGAACGGGGTTCTTTTTGACTGTTTTTGTGGAGGTGGCAACTGGCATGTTTAGAATGATAACTTTTTCAAACCTTTTTTTCCAGCTTTCCCGGTGACGACTCCGGCGAAATCCGAACGTGGATTATCTTCCCGTTGCCCATGTCGAAATTCCTGAATCCCGGCGGAGGCGGTGGAGGAGGCGGAGGCGCCGCCATCTTTTGTCCTTCCCGTTCGCGCATGTACCTTTCATACTCGGACTGTTTGCTCGGGGCCGACTGTATGGCCCATTGGCCCCATTGCCCATCCTCGTTGCCGACATTCTCCGCGCTTTGAGGCGCGAGAAGTGCAGGCTCCGCTTTCGCTTGTTGCGCCGCCAACTTATCAGCTACAAACTCGAGTACCCGAAGCAGCGGCGGCCCTTCGTATTTTTTCGGCACCTCTGCCTTTCCGATCCCTTTTGGAACGCCTATAACACCCCCTGTGCTTGCCGGTGTTTTCTGCCCTTCTGCCCGTTTCTGCTCTTCTGCCTTCTTCTGCGATTCCCGCCTCTGGCGATAGCGGGCCTTCGCTTTTTCGAGAACATGCGCCTTGTTGTGGAGGTAATAGGCCCGCGCGCGCTCCCGATGTTTCTGCTTCTTCTGCTCGAGCTCCTTTTCGGCACTTCCTCCGAAATTCCTGCCCGAAGCGACCGAAAGGCTCCCGCTTTTTGCTTTATTATCCATGCCTTCAAAGTGCCGCCATGCACGAGCGAAGTCAACTCGTCTTCTGCGCCCGCAAACCGCCCCGATTCGGGCCTACACATTCGTATCCAAATAAGCTAACATGTCATTATAACTGAATAGGGTTAATCCCAGCCTAACCCTCCGCTTCCAGCGGGGATATGGCCCAAAAAACTTATCGCTAATACTGAACCCCGTGTTCAGCAACTTAGCGATAAGTCATAGCTCGAAAGGGCTATGGGGCCGCAAGGCCCAGCTGGCACGGGGTTCAGTGTTTTTTTGAAAGGCCGGCCCGTGCCGCCACCTCGAATAACAAAAATCATTACATTAAAATCATGTCATTAGCTTCAATCCTTACACTGTTAACCGCGATCTTGGGGTTGTACTCCAACCCCCAGATTGCGCAGAATGTTCAGTTGAAATCACAGGTGGACGCACTGGCCGGACAAGCGATTGCCGCGGCGGAACAGGCGCTCGCGCAGCCTCAGACCACTCAGTCGGGCGCGGTTCCTTCATCGGGCAATTTAAGCGTTAACGTTCCCCCGCCTTCGGCTTCCTCGACGCCAATCGTAGTGAATATCACGCCAGCGCAACCAGCGGTTTCCGCGCCTGCGGCGACGACGACTCCAGCGCCGACGCAGATCGTTCCCTATCTCACGGAATGGGCGCAGATCAGCCTGGACGGCGGCGATACCTGGATCAGCTGGGACGACAATCAGAAAGGCATCATCTACAACGACCAAACGACCCCGATAACGAAGAGCGGCGCGATGGACTACATCGCCATGAGCAACTCTCAGGGCGACACCATCCTTAACGACCAAGTCCTCCAAGGCAGAATTACGTTCTGGTGCGGCGGCGGCGATTGCGTGGGCAAGACCGACGCCAACGGGAAGGACGAGGGCGATTTCCCGACGGCGGCCAACGCGACGCTTTCCATCGACGTGCACCTCCTTCACCTTGGAGGCGGGTACACCGACACTTCGTCGCAGGTAACGGCGGATGCCAACGGAAGATTCTCGTTCTCGTTGCCCGGCAGGCCGCAAGTGTCGACATCTACCGGCATGTCGTTAACGCAAGAGCAAGCCGCTCAGGTGAACGCCTACGACGTGATCATCAAAAACGCAGGAACGGTAATCGCCAACTTCCGGGCATATGTCCCGTTTGAGGTAGAAAAGAACGAAGCGCCGACGGAATAGTCGCACCGATTGCTTACGAGCGACTGTCGGGATAAATTGTGCCAGAAACATAACGTTCAACGTTTTGAACGCCGTATTTTTCTTTGAGATCAAGCGCGAAACGGATATGAGCGGTTTCTAGCGCTATAGTAATTATTCAAATTCGTTGCTGTTTGCGCATCTTTATCCGAACCAGCGAGCGCGATGTGAAAGATGTTTTTCGACTCTTTCACGTACACCGATGGTGGTATTTGGATGGCGATCTACCAATGTGCTGGAGTAGCCTCTGTTTGTGGACTAAATTTTTTCAATCAGAACATCTTTGACCAAGGCGTTCTCCGCGCCATCGTTACGGAATCCAAAAGTTCCGTATTCTAAGTTTATCGGGAAGGGCACGGTGCTCTTTATGATTTGGCCGACAAGTGAGGTGTCTTGGGTTTGATAGGCGATATGACCCGACGGAATTTTCCATGTTCGATCAAATATGGGGCTATGTTCAATGATTTTTTCGGAGGGCTCTTTCGGATCCGCGTGCTCGATCCATTCAAAAATCCTGATGCGGATCGAGCTTTTATCGCACTGCATGGTGCAGGTGTACCAATCGTCAAGATTGAGCTTCTTCGTAAATTCGAGGCGGGCCTCCTTGGGCTCCCAGAATTGCCAAAAGCCGTTCACGCGAATATGCGGCTTAATCCCATTGTCAAAAATTTGCATCATCACCATGTTGGAAAGGTTCGTCGCCCGCAATATGACGCCGATAGACGTTTTTAGGATTTTAAAATCGAACTTCAACTTATAGTCGCTCCAGATCAGGCACTTCGGGAAAATGAAGCCAGAATGGGAGTTGGTGACGGAATACGCATACTGGGTGCGTTCGTAGCGGAATGTGCCGTCTCCGATCCAGTCATCTTTATCTTTTTCGCGGCGCAAGGATATGAAATAGAAGTCGCGCTCGCGCGTTTTCGAATATATGAGAACGAGCATGGCGATAAGGGATATGGCAACGCTCATGGCAAACGCATGACCAGGCTGTTGCACGTAAAAGTAGCTGATCGCGTAGCCGATGACCGCAAACAGCGTTGTAAGAATCTCTATCTTATTTCTTCGGAAGAAAAAACGCGTCGCCTCAGGATCCAAAAGGCGGAGAGTTATAAGCAGCGCTATTTCCAGCACTAAAAACGGCCACAAGCTGCCGAGGATGGGCGCAAGCAGACTCCAAACGCCGGGAAATGTTGAAGGAGGCATGTTCGGTACTATACGAGCAGGCGCTTAAATAATCAATTCGATTTCTTCCTCACGTGCTCGCGTTCGGTAGTGCGCTTATGGGTTTTTGCAAAGGATTTCCTCACGAACTTTCCCGTGACGGCGCTCCGATAAACTATAACTTTCTTAGTTTTCGCCATGATATTTAAGATTTCTTTTCGACCTTTGCGAATTTGGTCAACGCCAGCAATGCGATCTCATATGTCATATTTTTTGCGATACGGGCATACTCGCGCGGCGCGACCATTTGGTGTGCGCCCTGATCGGAAGTTAAGCCATATAACGCCTTGACCAGATTCCACTCATCATCGCTGAGAAATTTTTGAGTCCTTAGATAGTCAAACACCGCGTGCTCATTTGAGCCGTCCGAAATTTTCCCATCTTTCTTTTCCGAGGATATTGCCTTGCCGATACTCTTTAAAACTTCCACGAGGAGTATTCGAACGCGACCGATGCAGGTCGCGTACTTTGTCGGACTGAAATCCCCCTCGCTAAAAAACTCATCAATTTCTTTGATTTGATTTGCTACGACTCCGGTGCCGATTTTTTGTTCCCAAAGCGTTAATAGCTTCTCGCGGTCGGCGTTGATTTCAGGACTCACGTCGCTCAAATCCCTTTCGAGGTGTTTGAGCCGACCAAGATTAACCTTTTCAGTCAGTTGGAAGTTGTGTTCGGTATCGCCACGCAGGGAGAGATCGATGCCATCGTACGTTTTCTGGTCGATGTGCAGATATTCTCTCGATACGATCATGGATAATGCGCCGAGCAAATTGCTATAGCCGTGCACCGCATCGCCCGAAAGCGCCTTGCGAGCGAACTGAAGAGCTTGGACGGCTTCGCCGAGGCGATAGAGGACAAAGAAGATGAAGTACGCTATGCTCGCGTACGGAGAATCTTTCCTCAAGTGGGTTGTGAGATATGAGGTAAAAAATCTTTTCCCTTCGTCGGTGAGGGAAGAATATAACTTGATGAGGATGGTCGCGTTCGGAGAAGAAATGATGCTCGGATCGCTTTTGTCAAAAAGAAGCTGCGGAATTTCGCCTTCGTTAGTCCAACCGTTATTGGGCATGCTTTGAAGGCCTATATTCATACTTCCAAGCCCGCCCCTTATGCGCCCCTTAGCGGCATATGCCCTCTTTTCCTCATCAAGGACGACATCGATCTTTTTTTGCAACTCGTAATTATTCATCGCATTAGCATGTACTCTTGTATAAGAACTTTGGCATATTCATGGCCATGCGACACGATCAATCGTTTAGCAAAAACAATCAACGAGCAATAGATGAGTGCAAGAATAATGGAGATCCATAGTGCCGATTGATTCACGACGACAACTGAAAACACCACAATATTTATCAGGGACATCGCAAGAGCCAAAATAGCGCCTCCGGCGAGATTGCGCCAAAACCCGTACTCTGCGTTATGTTGCTCGACGAGGCGGCCTGGCCCGACCCTTCCACGGACATGGGTGATGGCTTCGGAAATTGATTTTCTTGACTTCGCCTCATCAATAGCCTCGCTCTCGTGGGACGGTATTTCGAGGTTGAAATCCGTCCTAATTTTTTGATGTATCTGAAGCGTATACTCGCGAGAAAAATGAGAATCTCCATGCAAAAGATAATCGGTGGTTGGGAGTCCCGACGAGCCGTTAAAAATATTTTTCTCAAATGTTTCTTTGGAAACGTAGCGGCTGAGCTGGATGAGAAGGAAAAGCAGTGCAAGAGAGATTGTTACATCGGACGCGATTTGTATTCCAAGCAAGTCGCCCCAGAACTGACCTAAGACCGGGCGGAGATAATAAAAATGGAGGACAAAAAACGGAATGGACGATATGATTCCCGGGAATATCCTCGCAATGATGTTGTAGTGATTAAGTTTCATTCCTCAACTCGCGGATGAAATGGTTCGGGCGTCGCGTTGCCCCATCCCCGCGCATTTCCTTGGAAGTGGTGGAGCAAGGAGCCCCCGCGCGTTACGTAAACGCCGGACCCGTGTTTTTGAAGGGCATTTGTGACTTTCTTGGACGGATGCTTTGGGTTGCCGTCCTTCGGCGCAGATACGAACGCTGTCGTGGCGCGTATCTTTTTCATGACTTTGCTATTTATGTTCCGCTTGCTGCCATGATGCGGCACGTCGAACAGGACGAGATCGGAGAGCGCAATAGGCGTTGGCCGCGTTTCGGCGTATTCAATCGCTTGGAGGAGCGCCGTTTTGCCCGCGTCTCCAGTAAATAGGATTTTTCTGCCGTCCAGATTGAAGAGGATTATGGTGCTCGTATTATTGCTTGCCGAAGTCGTATCCTCGTCGTCACTCAAAAGATCGACGCCGAAACTGTCCTCAACCCAGCTTACGACCTCCTCGGCAGTTTTTACGATCGGCGCGAAAATACCCAAAGTAGTCTTGGGGGTCGGCATATCTTTGAAATGCGGCAGGAGACTTTCGTAGTATTCCTTTGAGGGCCCGAGGACGTGAAACATTCCTACATCGATGCCTTGGAACGGCTCGTAGATGGGGATTTTCTTCCGATTCGCGATTGCTTCGAGATCGCTCGCGTTCTGGAGCGACTTTTCAATGCGGTCTTCAAGGCCGGATGCGGTTATGCGCCCGTCCTTAAACATATTTTTGATTTCTTGCGCATGCTCCCATGGTTTGTGCATGAGGAGTGCCCCGACCTGAAGGTTTTCCAGTACCACGCACAAACCCGAAGCATGATCTTGATCGGGGTGAGTTGATATCGCTATGTCAACGCGCGTTGTCCCATAATGATTTTTGATGTGCTCCACGAGTGCCTCGCCTGATTCTTTTGTGCCGCCGTCAATCACGATGACGGTTTGCTGTTTTTGCAAGCCCTCAAGCGCGGGGCCGTATCGCAACGCGATCGCGTCGCCGCCCCTTTCGCCTTCGCCAACTGGGATGTAATCAATTTCGTATGCCATGGCTATATCGGTTCGTAGGTTATTTCTTCTTTATCTGGCTGCACGCTGATCGTTCGTACGACTTTGCCGAAAATCTTGGAGTCATCCTGCATGACGATCGGTTGATACGCACCGCTCTTGGAGTCGGGATTGAGAATCACGGCGTCCTTGGTGAACTGCACGCGCTTCACGACGGCCATGTCGCCGAGTAGCGCGACCACGAGATCGCCATCCTCCACGTTGCCGCCGACTTCCACGAGCACGTAGTCGCCGTTCTTGATTCCGGCGTCCACCATACTATTGCCGATGGCGCGGATGGCGACGATCTCCTTCCGATCGCCGACCATTTCCTTGTCCACGGTGAGGTATTCGCCGTACTGCTCTTGCGCGTAGACCTGCGCGGCGTCCGCGCCCGCCGATGCGATGACCGGGATCTGGATGGTTCCCGCAGGGGAGAACGGGTTAATGTGGTCAAGGACCGTAATGCTTCTGTGCCTAAAGGGATCGCGTTTGATAAAGCCCTTTCTCTCAAGCGCCTCCAGCCGCTGCGTCACGCTCCGCAGAGAGCTCAAGCCGAGGCCTTCCCGCAGTTCCTTGATCGTGGGTGCTTGGCCCGTCCGGCGCTCGTAATCCCTGAGGAATTCAAGGGTTTCCCGCTGTTTATCCGTCAAAACCGCCCTTTGGTGTGTCATAACGGGCATTCTATCATGGGCGATGGGAAAATACAAGCGGGAAGATGGGAACGTTTATACGTACAATAACACAACTTATCCACAGGACTTGATGCGCCGGAAAAGTTTGCCCCGAATTGAGTTTAGACACTATTCCGTATTTTTTCTGCGCTGCGAAAAGCCCAGTTTTCTGTCCGGATAGGTTCAAAATATGAATACTTATCGTTTCTTCAAAATCCCCCGTCTGCGGCGCTAGCCGCTATGGCGCAACAAAACGCCCCATCAGGCAAGTTTCCTGTGGGGCGTTTTTGAGATTTCCCTTGTTTTACCGAGCTTCCGGGCCACCCCAGCAAAAATGGCTCGTCTAGCGCTTCGCCCACTGCGGACGGCGGCGCGCCTTGCGGAGGCCGTACTTCTTCCGCTCCACCATGCGCGGATCGCGCGTGAGATAACCGATAGTGCGGAGACGGGGCTTCCAATCAGGCGATGCCGCGACGATCGCGCGGGAAAGGCCAAGGCGCACCGCTCCTGCCTGGGCGTGGATGCCGCCGCCCTTCACGCTCACATGCACGTCGTAATCGCCAAGCTTGAGCGTCTCGATCGGCGACTTCGCGTCCGCCACAAGGCGCGGCAGCGTGAAGTAATCCTTGAGCGATTTGCCGTTCACCGTCACCTTGCCGGTGCCGGCCATGATGCGCACGCGCGCGATCGCGGTCTTTCGGCGTCCGACTGCTTCGGTGTAGCGGCCGCCCTTCGCGGCATGCGCATGCGAAGCAGCGTGATGAGCCGCGGGCTTATGCTCGGCGGGCTTATGCTCTGTTTTGTGTTCCGTGGCGGTTGTCATGATTCGTTACTTTCCGTTGGTCAGTTTCACTTCCTTCCGCGTCGCCTTCACCGGGCGGATTCTCTTCGACGCGTTCTTCGCCGCACCCTCCGGCTCGACGAAGACGAGGTTCTTGAGGCGCTTCTGGGTCAAAAAGTTCCGCGGGAGCATCTTGCGGACCGCGCGGCGCAGGACGAACTTCGGATCGCGCTCCATGTGCTGCATAAAGCTCTTTTCCTTGAGATGGCCGACATAGCCCGTGTGCTGGTAATAGATCTTATCCGTCGCTTTGTTCCCCGTAACGACGATCGCATCGTAGTTCGACACGTACACTTTGTCGCCGCTCACGCGATTGCGCTCGAAACCGGCCGACTTCTTGCCCTGCAGCATGAGGGCGATATCGGATGCCAGGCGGCCGAGGACCTTATTCTTTGCGTCGACGTGGTATTCCATGGTTCGGGGATAGTGTATCAGAATGATCAGACGAATTCAATGCGCGCCATGCGCGTGGCGTCTCTCTTGCGGACTTCCGCAAGCTTCGTGATGCGGAGGTATCCGCCCGCGCGCTCGGCATACTTGGGGCCGTATTCCGTGAACAGTTTCTTCACGACCGTATCGTTCCCGACGCGGCTCGCAACCAGGCGGCGATGCGCCACCGTATCCTTTTTGGCGAAGCTCACGAGACGCTCCACTTTCGGACGGATCTCCCTCGCCCGCGCTTCGGTCGTCTCGATCTTACCGGCACGAATGAGGTCGTTGCACAAATTGCGCACGAACGATGCCCGTGGTCCGGTAAGCCTGCCGAATGTGCGTCCTTTCTTTGCGTGCCGCATGGTAGTTCATTTTGAGGTTGGGATCCGGGGAGGCACGGAAGAGCCTCCGCAAACCCCAACCTCACACTTCGTTAGTTTATGATTATTTCTTCTTCGTCGTTGCTTTCTTTTTCGTTCCGCCTTCCTCTTTCGGCGCCTCGAACTCCTTCACCTCGACAGCGCCCACCTTCTCGAAATGATCCTTGAGGATGCTCGATGCCTTGTGGAGCGCCGATGACGGGCTCACCGTGCCGTTCGTCGTGACCTCCAGGCGAAGACGGTTATAGTCCGTACGGTCGCCGACGCGCATGTCCTCGATCGTATAATTCACCTTGATGACCGGGGTGAAGATGGCGTCAACCGCGATCGTACCGATCGGAAGGCGCCCTTCCGGCTTGCGCGCATCCACCGGCACATAGCCGAGACCGCGCTCCACCTTCACTTCGACGTCGATCTCGGCGTCTTTCGCGGTAAGATGGCCGAGCACGATGTCCGGATTCACGATCTCCACGTCGGTATTCGTCTCGATGTCCCCCGCGGTGATCTCTGTCTCGCCCTTCAGCTTGAGCGCGAGCACCTGCGGCTCGTCCGTGTGGGCGCGGAAATAGATCTTCTTGAAATTAAGCGCGAACTCCACGATATCCTCCTTGAGTCCCGGCAGGGTCGAGAACTCGTGCGGCACGTTCTTGATCTTGATCTCCGTCACCGCGGCGCCCGGCAGGGACGAAAGGAGCGCGCGGCGCAGCGCCGTACCGACCGTCAGCCCGTATCCCGCATACAACCCTTCGATCTCGAACACGCCTTCCGTCGCCGTCTCGGAGATGGTCTTTACGGAAACATTCGAGCTTACATATGCAAATTCCATGGATGAATGATGATTACGACTTTTTATTTTGAGAATGAATCGACCAATAAGTTGATCTCGAAGGGAGGATTGATGTCTGTCGGCACCGAGAGCACTTCCCCTTCGAGCTTCTCCGGATCCATGCGCAGCCAGGACGGCGCGTCGTATTTCTTGATCATTTCACGGCGGTCGGCGAAGGCCTTCTTATCCTTCGATTCCGGGCGAACCGCGATTTTGTCCCCGACGCGAAGCTGATAGCCCGGCGAGGTCACTTTCTTGCCGTTCACGCGGATATGGCCCTGCACGACGATCGTCCGCGCCGCGCCGCGGGAAACCGCCCATCCCATGAGGAATACGACCGAGTCGAGCCGCGTCTCGAGCAGTTCGAGCAGCTTTCGGCCGGACTCGCCTTTTGTCTGCACCGCGATCGCGAACAGGCGGCGGAGGTTGTTCTCGTTCACGCCGTATGCGATCTTGAACTTGTTCTTTTCGCGGAGCTGGAGGCCGAACTCGGAGAGCGCGGACGGTCGCGAAGACGGGCCGTGCGCACCGGGGCGGTACGGCTTGCGGACCATGGCCGACTTCGGGGAGGATGCGCGATCGCCTTTGAGGCCGAGCCGCACGCCCAACGCCCGCTCTTTTTTCTCCTTAGGACCCAGCATGATGATGATTTACGTGATTGATATGATAACGATTTTTCCCGATAGAATCAAATTTCTGATTATACGCGGCGCGTCTTTGCGGGGCGTGGCCCGTTATGCGGCACCGGCGTCGCATCTTTGATCGAAAGGATATTGAAGCCGTTGTTGATGAGCGAACGGATGGCCGAATCCCGGCCCGAGCCGATCCCTTTGACGACGACCGCGATATCCTTGGGGCCGCTCGCCTGGACCTTCTCCGTGATCGCCGCGATCACCTTGGACGATGCGAACGGGGTGGCCTTCTTGGGGCCCGAGAACCCGAGCGAACCGGCCGACGCCCACGCAAGGACGTTGCCGTTCGTATCGGTGACCGTGACGACCGTGTTGTTATAGGTGGCATTGATGAAGACCTTGCCTTCCTGGACGCGCTTCGCCTTCCGCCCGGCGGATTGCGCGGCCTTCGTTGCGGCAGCTTCAACCGCGGCATTCTCCTTGATCGCCGCATCCCCCTCTTGTGTTGTGACTTTTTTCTTTCCCATGTGGTGTCGTATTACTTCAGCTCGACTTTCCTCTTGCCGCTTCCGGCGGTCTTGCGGACGTTGCCGCGGACGGTTCGTGAATTGGTGCGCGTACGCTGGCCGCGAACCGGAAGGCGCCGCGCATGCCGCATGCCGCGATATGCGCCGAGATCCTTGAGGCGCGTGACATTGCGCTTGATGAGCTGCCGAAGCTCGCCCTCCACGGGAAAATTCTTCTCAAGGAAGTTCTGGATGCGAAGCACCTCGTCGGCGTTGAGGTCCTTGGCGCGCCGGGCCGCTTCGATCTTCGCGGCGGCAAGCGCCTTCTTACTGACGGCAGGCCCGACCCCGTAAAGATAGGTAAGCGAGACGTCGATCCGCTTATTGTCTGGAATGTTCACGCCGAAGATACGCATGGTGATGGATGAGTAATAGTGTGGATGGCGCTAGCCCTGGCGCTGCTTATGTTTTGGATTTTTGCAGCGAACAAAAAGCTTGCCATTTCGCTTTACAATCTGGCAGCTCGAACAGATCTTCTTGATGGAGCTTCGTACTTTCATTGTTCGCTATGGATAAATGCCGCGGCGGCGGCGACCCGGGATCATTCCGGCTACAAACGACGCACGATCCTTCCCTTCTCGCCATCGGGACTCAGCTCAACAAGCACCCGGTCTCCAGGGAGAACCCTGATGTTGTGCAGCTTCATCTTCCCCGCGAGATGCGCAAGGACCTCGGTCTCGGAACCATTCATCTTGACCCGAAACAGCAAACCTGGCAGGGCTTCGTAGACCTTGCCCTCTTTCGCAGCCTCAGTTTCCATCAGATAAAATCAAGCGTTGGCTCATTGACCAATGTGAGGATTATATACGAAGGGCCGGCGGATTGTCAAACCTTCCGCAAGCCGGGTGCGTTAGTTCACCGTAAT
The DNA here is from genome assembly GCA_021817655.1 of bacterium. Lineage (GTDB taxonomy): Bacteria > Patescibacteriota > Minisyncoccia > UBA6257 > 2-01-FULL-56-20 > JAKAGE01. The sequence goes on along the minus strand of JAKAGE010000002.1, from coordinate 4,213 downwards.
ACTGATCTTTGAGGGGTCCCGCGGAATGCTCCCCAGCCACGAAGGCCAGAGCGAGATCGTGCCGTCCGAGAGCTCGGGAAGCGCGGAAATCGTGCTGCGGGCGTCGCCCACGCTCATGCCCTCGATCTCCGTCACGAAATTGGCCGCACTGAGCGCCGGCTCAAGCTCCGCCTGAACCGCAAGCCCGAAGGATACCGTTCCCTTTGCGAAATCCGCGCTCACGCTGCTGTAATTCAATGTGATGGATTTGAACGTGGAACTCGCTTCCTGGGATTGGGCGAGCGTAAGCAGATAATTCTTCAGCGCGGACTCGTCGAATCCGATCGCGGTCAGGGTCGCGTTGCCGAAAACGGTGTAATTGCCGTTCGCATCCGTCGAGGTGTTCACGATGAGCGTGCCGACCTGGATGTTCGTCGCGCCGGGGAGGATCTTGAAATTGTTCGGATATGTGCCCTGGAATCCGTTCGCAAGCACCGACTGAAGCTGCGCGGTCGTGGATGCCTTTGCCGCTGCGATATCCGCGGCGGTGGGCACCGCGGTCTTTCCGATGAATCCTCCGGTCGTCGAAGCGGTGATCGCCCCATAAAATCCCGCCTCGCGCGCAGGGTCGCTCGCAAATCCCGGAATGGTGAGCTTCGGCACCGGCCCGATATTGTACGCAGGCCCTGCCTGGTCCGCCACGATCGGAGCCGTGATCGACGAGGGCGCAAGCTGTCCGTTCGCCCCCATGGTCTCGCCGGGCACCGTCACGCTGTTCGTGATCCGGAAGATCTTCCCGTCCGGCGTCTCGAACCGCGTCGTCGCAATGAGCACCTGCGGTTTCGCGCTGTAATCGTTATAGATCGTGATCGTCCCCCGCGCTTTCTGCGCAACCTGCTGAACGGACGAACCCGTGAAGGTCGCCGTCATGTTCTTCGGGAACGTGAACACCTGCGCAGGAATGGTATTGCTCGAAGGGTCGATGCCGACGGCGTTCTTGTCGGCGGTAAAAGTCCCCTGATAGCTCCACGGCGTCTGCTTGAAGTTGATCGCGATCGTCGCATGATTGAAGAACGCCGTCAGAACATAAAGCGCAACGCCCGCCACGACGATGATGCCCGCGACCCACCAGCCGACCGGACCGAACGAGCGCCGCCCGCCATCTTCCTCATCATCATTGTCATCGACGATCTCCGGCGCGCCGTCGAAAAATCTTTTCCGGAGGGACCCGAGGCGCGACGCCGTTTCCACCGACTCGCCGAAGAACCGCTCCTCTTCCCGCTCCTTTGTTTCCTCCTCGCGTTCGCGATCATCCTCTTCGTCGATGTCATCATCCGCCTCTTCTTTCTCGACGGCCGGCATCTTCCGGGAACGTTTTCCCGCCGCCGGACGCTCCGCCGGACGCCGTTCCGCTTCCCGCGCCGCAGCAGAGGATTCTCCCGCTTCCGATCCGCGCGGAACGATGTCGGAGAATCCACCCGTGCCCCGCACTCCCTTCCATAACGGATGGCTCGATTCGATGCCGCTTTCTTTCGCAAAGGCAAGGATCGTCTCATCGACCGATTCGACGACGACGCTCCGCCCGGCGGAGTCCGCTTCCCGCTTCAAAAGATGAAAATTGCTGACGGAACGGCCGAGCGCGGACCCTTTCGGGATGACGAGCGATATCTCGTCATCGGGCTCGGCAAGCACCCGATCGATGACCTCCGCGATCCCTTCGCCCTTATCAACGATGATCTTTTTCATTTTATATAACAATAGTACCTAAAAAGTATATCATATTATGCACGCCGGTCGGCGCCCCGTCGCTGCAGCCCCCTTCTCTCAGTCGACGAGCCAATGGAGCCGCCGCCGGAGCTTTTGGTTGATCTCCGAATTGCTTCGATCGAAATACGCCTCGATGAACGGAAGGAGCGTCCGATAGACGGCGCGCCGGGGCATGCTCCGGGCGATATCCTCGGCAAACCCGAGCTGCCCCAGAACCTCCCCCGCCGGGAAACGCTCGAATACCATGCTCCCGTGGCGATGCGGCAGGGCGAACGGCAGGTCATGGTCCGCATCGATATACACAGGCCCCCGGAGCTTCGCCTTCCCGGCTTCTTTGAGCAAGGCATCCACGGCCGGATCGATCACTTTCTTGAACGCGCGGGCGGCGCCGGCGGACATGCCGCCGGCACAATATGAACGATACAGTTCCCGTGCCGCGGCATCGCTCACGCCGAGCTCCGCGGCGATACGGAGAAAAAGCCCTTCGAAGCTCCACTGCAGCTTCTCCCGGTAAAGCACCGGATGGCCGTCCCTGGTCTCCTGAAGCACGTACAACGCCGCACCGCGCGGTCCGTCCTCCGCAATCAAATTGAGCGGAAGCTTCCGCACGCGCGCAAGGGACGTCAGGCGCGATTGCGGAGACTCCGCGAAGAAAAAATCGTCCGGCGAATTGAACTGCTGCTGAAGGTCCTCGAAAAGCGCGCGCGCCGTGAACGTAAGCTCGAGGAGGAGCGACACTTTTTTCCCCGCGAAACCGACGGGGTCCATCACCCGATGCCCGTCCACCGAAAAGTTCCGGGCCTTTGCCCCGACAAGCACCGTATCCACCTCATGAACGCCCAGCCGCTTCGCCGCCTCCGCGCGGCACTGGTTGAAGATCTTCCCCATCGCCTGCGCGATCATGTTCTCCAGCTCCGCGAGCATGATCTGGCTTTTCCCGCTCCCCGCCTCCCGCGGCAACGCGAGCGGGACCGGGATCGTCGTCGCAAGCGCGGGATCCGCCGCCACGATCACCTTGCGATGCCCCTTGAACAGATACTCCCCCTCCCACGAGCGCTGCGCGATGCTCCGGACCGGCGACTTCATGAATCTTTTAAGATCGATCCCTTCGGAAAATTTCTCGAAAAGGAGGTTCCGCTCGTCATCGACGGAAAGGAACAGCCCGTTCGCCCCGGCGGGCGTGATCTCGAGCACCAGGAATTTCTCTCGCGGTTTGAGGAATGAAGGCCTCTTCACCCCTTCATCATAGCACGGCGGATCAGCAAACTATTCGATCACTCCCCGAATGCGCCGGATGCCGGCGGCCACCGCCTCCTCCTTCACGATCTTGAACGTCCCGATCTCGCCGGTGTGGGCCACGTGCGGTCCGCCGCAAAACTCGATCGAAAATGCCGTATCGAACTTCGGGTCGGCCAGCGTCGCGCCCTTCGGTCCGACCGAATAGACGGACACGCGGTCCGGATATTTCGCGCCGAACTCGTGCTCGGCTCCCAGCTTCTCAGCGTCCTCGCGCGCCATCTCGCTCCGGATCACCGGCAGGTCCTCCGCGATCTTCTCGTTCACGATGCGCTCCGCTTCCGCCTTCTGCTCCTCCGTCATCTTCGCGCCATAATTGAAGTCCATGCGCAGGCGCTCGGCGGTGATGTTCGAACCGCGCTGCTTGACCGCCGGCCCGAGCACCGTCTGGAGCGCGCGGAGCAACAGGTGGTGTGCGGTATGCAAGCGCACGGTCTTCTCCGACGCGTCGGCAAGACCGCCCTTGAACGTACCCGCCGATGCGGTGCGCGAAAGGTCGCGATGCTTTTTGAATTCCTCCTCGAACGCCGCACGGTCCACCGAAACGCCGTTCTTCTCCGCGATCTCCTGCGTGAGTTCCCAGGGAAAGCCGTACGTCTGCAAAAGATCGAACGCGTCCTTTCCGCTGATCGTGCCCGCGGCAAGGATCTTATCAAGCTCCTTCAGCCCGTTCACCACCACCGCATCGAACTTGGCGAATTCCGCTCCGATCTCCGCACGAACCGTTTCCGCTTCGCTCGCCACATTCTCGTAATAGCCGCCGTAATACTCCGCGACGACCCCCACCATCGCCATGATGCGCTCGTGGTATTTGTCCGCACCGAAGATGGCGCGGCCGAAGAGCGCCACGCGGCGGAGCAGGCGCCGCAGGATGTAGCCCTGGAGCTTGTTCGATGGACGCACGCCGTCGGCGATAAGGAAGACCGCCGCGCGCATGTGATCGAGGATCACGCGCACCTCCTTGAGCGTTGCGGCGGTCGGCGCCGATTCGAAATCAAGCGCGTCGTACATTGTTTTGAAGGCGTCGATATGGAACACGTCGGGGTCGTTGATGCTCGCCGCCGCGATGCGCTCAAGCCCGCCGCCGAAATCCACATTACGCTGGGCAAGCTTTTCGAAACTGCCGTCCTCGCGCTTTTTATACTCCATGAACACGCTGTTGCCGATCTCA
>JAKAGE010000039.1 GCA_021817655.1 bacterium | reverse complement strand
CGCGGGCGCGCGCCGCGTCGATCAAGGCCCAGATCAAAAAGACGGATTCGGATTTTGACCGCGAGAAGCTGCAGGAGCGGCTCGGCAAATTGTCGGGCGGCGTGGCCGTCATCAAAGTCGGTTCGCCCACGGAATCGGCGCAGAAGGAGCTGAAGCAGCGGGTGGAGGACGCGGTCGCCGCGACGCGCGCCGCGATGGAGGAAGGCATCGTGCCGGGCGGCGGCGTTGCGCTCCTGAACGCCAAGATCGCCGTGCTCGGCAAGGAAGATGCCGCAAAGAACGCGGGGCGCGACGTGAAGGCGGCCGCGGATGCGATCCTTCAGCGCGCGCTCGAGGCGCCGATCCGTGCGATCGTGGAGAACAGCGGCGAGTCCGCCGATCGCGTGATCGACGAGCTTGCGAAGCGCGGCGCGAACGAACCATGGAAGGGATTCAACGCGCTCACGAATAAGATGATGAACGACCTCCGCGAAGCGGGCATCATCGATCCGCTCAAGGTGACGCGTGCGGCGTTCACGAACGCGCTTTCGGTCGCGGCGAACTATCTCACGATCGGGGCCGCGGTCACGAACATTCCGGAGAAAAAGGAAGCCGGGATGCCGGGGGGCATGGGCGGCGGCATGCCGGGCATGGGCGGGGACTACTAAATAATGCTCCCACTCCTTCCGCTGGGGGAGCGGATGTGATAGAATAATTTCAGCGGTTATTCTATTCTGCGAGGATCCAATGAGGGTTATTGAAGCGATCCGCAACAATCACCTTGAGATTTTGGTGGGCTTGCTTGCCTTAATCGCTGCCGTGACGTAACGTTTTCTCGCCAACAACCCTATAACTTCAACCCTAACCCCCCAGCCCCGCCGTGACCAACCCTGGTCCGGCGGGCGTTCTTTTTTGCGCAACTAAACGTTGTTCGGGGGCGTATAATATGCTATAATCGACCCATGATCACCTGGATAATCCTTGCAATAATCGTCATCATCGCCATGTGGCTCGTTCTTGCCTATAACGGGCTCGTGACGACGCGCAACCGCGCCCAGGAGGCCTATTCCGACATCGATGTCCAGCTCAAGCGCCGCTATGACCTCATTCCGAATCTGGTCTCCACCGTGCAGGGATATGCCGCGCATGAAAAATCGGTTTTTGAGGATGTAACGAAGGCGCGCGCGGCGGCGATGGGCGCAACGGGCAACGACGCGAAAGCGGCCGCCGAGAACCAGCTCTCCCAGACGCTCAAGTCGCTCTTTGCCGTCGCCGAGAACTACCCCGACCTTAAGGCGAACCAGAACTTCCTTTCCCTGCAGAACGAGCTCACCGACACCGAGGACAAGATCCAGGCCGCCCGACGGTTCTACAACGGCATGGTGCGCGATCTCAATACGAAGATCCAGGTCTTCCCGACAAACCTGTTCGCCAATATGTTCGGTTTCACAAAGATGGATTTCTTCGGCAACGATCTTACCGATGCCGAGAAGCAGCCGGTGCAGGTGAAGTTTTAAAAAAGGATGGGCAATTGCTTTTTGAGCGGGCCCCGTTAAGAAACGAAGCTCAAAAAGCAATTGCCCATCATTTTTTATTTCCCTGTACCGGCTGCTTCTCGGTTCGCACTATATTTTAAGGAACAATGACCAATCTCTACACCTTACAATCTTCGAACATCCGGAAGACATGGATGATGTTCGTCGTGTTCTTCCTTGTCGTCGGGGCCCTCGGCTACGCGATTTCGGCGTACTACGGGGATCCTTCGTTCCTTATTTTCGCGATCATCTTCAGCGTCGTCTATTCGTTCATCAGCTATTATTCCTCCGCGGCGATCGCGCTCTCGATGGCGCGCGCGAAAGAGATAGAGAAAGCGGACAATCCGATGCTGTGGAATCTCGTGGAGAATCTTGCGATCACCGCCGGGCTCCCGATGCCGAAGCTCTATATCACGCCCGAGATGCAGATCAACGCGTTCGCCACCGGGCGCGATCCGGCTCATGCGGCGGTCGCGGTGACCCAGGGTGCCTTGCAGCGCCTCGATAAAGACGAGCTCCAGGGCGTGCTTGCGCACGAGCTTTCGCACGTGGGAAACCGGGACATCCTTGTTTCCACGGTTGCCGCGGTGCTCGCGGGGATCGTCTCGCTCATCGCGGACATCTTCCTGCGGTCGCTCTTTTTCGGCGGTCTGTTCGGCGGGGGACGGGGGCGCAATAACGGCGAAGCGCAGGAGATGTTCCTCATTGCCGCGATCGCTCTCTCCGTCCTCGCTCCGATCGGCACAATGCTGATCCAGCTCGCCATCTCCCGCCGCCGCGAAGCGCTCGCGGACGCGTCGGGCGTGCTCCTCACGCGCTATCCGGAAGGGCTTATCTCCGCGCTCCGCAAGATCCAGTTCGACGAGACGCCGATGGCGTCGGCAAAGGATTCCACGGCGCATATGTGGCTCGATACGCCGTTCAAAGGGAAGGGGACATCGTGGTGGCACACGCTTTTCATGACCCATCCGCCGATCGAGGCGCGGATCGCGGCACTGCAGAAGGCGGCAGGGATGGCGGGATAATCTCATTCGGACGAACGGCGACGGCTTGAATCCGCCGCAATTTCAAGGCACAATAGTCGGGTACCTGGAGAGGTGCGTGAGCGGTTGAAACGGCAGTCCTGGAAAGACTGTATGTCAGAAATGGCATCGAGGGTTCGAATCCCTCCCTCTCCGCAAATACAGGAAAGGAGCCTTTACGGCTCCTTGTTAAATGAAAATCTTTTGAAGAATGGATCGACTATCCGGTCGATGATATTAACCGCAATCATCGCGGAAATGAGTCCCACGAGAAGGACGCCGAGGAATTGCCACCCTTGGGTCAATCCTGAAAATGGAGAAGGATTCATTGTGGCGCTGATAACGATCCCCAACGCTACGAGTACTGTAAAAAGCAATTTCCTGCGTTGCAGTGATTTCATGGCCTTTACCTCGCTGATTAAAAAATATCGATATCTCGCGCCATTGTCAAATCAGTTCGAACATCGTCCCACACTGCCCGCGGCGACTGGTTTGATAAAATATAACTATGGAGAATACGAGCGGTAATCAACTACAAATCGGTTTTAAGACGGCGAGAGCTATCGGCGTGATATTTTTTAGTTTAGGCGCTGCAGTTGATTCGTTTATCCTCTACATGCATTTCAATCCAATGGCGCCCAGTTTATCGTTCCCGATCGACCTTTTAGGCAGAATACTCTTAATCCCATTATTCTTCGTTGTTTTTGCGGGTCTGTCGGTGGTTGTTGTGGTCAATATTAAAAACAATCGGGCTGCCCTTTGGGCAACATACATCTTCACGGTATTGAGCATTGCTGGCTATTTTTATCTGATGTACAGTGGTCATTTTGCAGGCTTTGCTCCCGGTTATTGACCGTATTAGAGGCTTCGCAACGATTATTCGAATAATCTCCCGCGCTCCCCGCAAGGTCGGTTGTGCTAGACTGAAATCATGGAATCGGAAAGAGGGTACTTTAAGCCTCATGCGTCGCCGGAGCAAGGCGATGATGGCGATATGGAGGAAAAAGAATTTTTTAAGGAGATACCCGATTCGGATGCGGTACTTGTCCTTACTGGCGGGTTGGAAATGAAGGACGGCCGTATAGTCCCCGACATTGAATCAAAAATGCGTGCGCTTGGGGCTCTTGAACTGTGGAAGCACGGCAAGATTAAAAAGATCGTTCTTGCCGGCGGCAAGGGCGTAAAAAGGGAGGGGCCGGTCCCGCCCATCTCGGTAGTCATGAAAGAGTATTTGATGGCTCGTGGCGCGCCGGAGGAGGATATTATCGTCGAAACCGATTCCATCAATACGAGTAGCAGCCTGGAGAATGTTTTGCCAATGCTCGAGAAGCAAGGCATCAAGAAGTTCTTGCTCGAAACCAACGAATATCATATGGGGCGTTCGGAACAGCTTTTAAAAAATGCGTTAGGCAAACACGGGATAGCGTTTGACGTATCCTCGTCGGTTACCGCAGAGGAGCTGCTGCGCAATCGGTCGCCTCATTACGAGAAGCTCGTTGGAGCGTACGAATTTCCCGGGTCTTTAAAGAATGCGCCCGCGGGAGCGACAAAAAAAGGGCTGCGGGAATTTCTGCGCCGAAGCCTGATCGCCGTTGATCCGCATGACAAAGTCGCATCATTTTTAGCACGCAAGTTTAGAGAGTAGGTGGTTATATTCGGATAACGTCCCACGCTGGCGCGGCAACATCTGACGCATCCATTTTTATATTTGCATATTTTTTATGCGACGCTATTACTAAAAGCAATTCCGTAGGCCATGTTTCCGTTCCACCCTAGCTGCGTTCAGGAGGGAATCGACCTCTTCGTCGGTTATCTGGGGGAACTTTTCGTAATATGCTCCGACCGCTTCGAATGATCCATTCGGCGATAGGAGGGTGACGACTTCATCGGCGAGGCGCGATAGTTCGGCGATCACGCTTTTCGGGGCGACGGGCACGGCAATGATGATCCGCTTCGGATGACGGGCCAAGAGCTCCTTGGCAGCGGCTTTCATCGTGAGTCCGGTCGCAAGGCCATCGTCAACGATGATCGCCGTTTTTCCCCCGCATGAAAGAGGATGGATCCCTCCTGAATAGGCCTCCCGGCGGCGTTTGGCCTCTCTGCGGGCGGTAGCGATGGCGCGAGCGAGCCATGCGGCATCGACGTTCGCGGCTTCCGTCCGGTCGATGACCGGATCGCCGTTCTCCGTCACTGCGGCGATGGCGTATTCCGGCGATGCGGGGTGCCCTATTTTCCGGGCGATGATGATATCGAGCGGCGCATCGAGCGCCCGTGCGACCTCATATCCGGTCACAACGCCCCCGCGCGGAATGGCATATACGACGGCGTCCTCGCCGTCGTACGCGCGGAGGGTTTTGCCCAGCTGTTTGCCTGCCATTCTGCGGTCTTTGAATCTCATGGTGATGGTTCAATGATTACTACATTCTGCAGGCGGATCTTCGCCTCAAAAACCGAACATCGATCGTTCTGCCATACGGAACGGACGGCGTTTCCGGCGCGGGGTGCGGCGTAGTATAGTTATCATAATGGCAGCGAAGATCTCTCAGGGAGTTGTGCATGCGGTTCCGGGCGACCTTCGGGCCGCCCTTGCCGCCGATGCCGCGGCGCGGGAACGGTGGGAGGATATCACGCCGCTCGCGCGGAACGAATGGATCTGCTGGACCACGTCCGTCAAGCGGCCGGAAACCCGCCGGCAGCATGTTGCGCGGGTCTGTTCCGAGCTTAAAGAAGGGATCCGCCGGCCGTGCTGCTGGGCCGGATGCCCTCATCGGTGAGGCCTTCGCGCGGGCGCTTTGCCCCGTCGTCCGGCGTGCACGACGCTTCGGCGTATGCTATAATGGATACGGTTGGATTTTCCCTTTGTTTTTGCGTTCTCTATGGATGCAGCCGCATTGCAACAACAGATCCCCGAGTCGATATTGCCGTATCCCCGTGGATCCTATAACCGACTAAAGTATCTTTTTTGGAAGTTCATCTATCCCTTTCATAATATCGTGAGGGATGTTTTGCTTTTCTTTGGCGTCCTTCGCCACGAAGGACGGCAGGATTTCCACATCGGCATGCTTGCATCGGGCCGGAAGGTGGAGGATTTTTTGAAGCATCTCGAACAGCATCGGTTCGGGAACCATCTCATTGCATGGAAGGACGAAGGGGAGGACATCAGCGTCCGGCGTTTGGAAAGTTTCGAGCGGCAGTACCATTTGCGGATCCATAAGGACGGCGAAGTGCGCGGGCACTATGAATATACCCCGGAGAGCCATCCGATATTGCATATCAAAGAGGTAAGCATGGAACCGCGGCGGGAAGATTTTCTCGCGTGGGTGGGTGATTGGGTGACACTCGCCTGACGCCGGGGATTCACGCGCGGGGATCCGAAGCGGGGAAGATCATGTTCCATACGGCGCCAGCGGCGTTCCGGGGGGTCCCGCGGAGCGGGTCGTGATGGACGTCGATCGCGGGCAGGCTGTTGCATTCGATGACCCCGCATGCCTGGCTGCGCCATGAACGGGCCATGTCTTCCATGATGATATCGACGCCGAACAGCGGATCGTCCACCGCTTCGGCGATCGTTTTGAACATCGCACTATTGTCGGAATGGACGTCGGCGAAGGCGATCTCGGTGGTCGAGGCGCCGTACAGACGGCTTACTTTCGGATGGAGCGGCACCATGCGTCCGGCTTCCGGGATCGAATCCGGCGTAAGGCGCTGCGCGCCGAGCATGGCGTTTGCTTCATCGCCGAAAACGATTGGAGAGAATACGGGACCCCGCCGGAGGGGATGCGCGTTCTCGCGATCGACGAGCTCGCGCACGGTATGCGCGCCGTCGCCGATCACATGCGGCGGTTCGCGCCGCATGATCCCTTCGACCCGTCCGTTCACGAAGGTGACGCGGAACACGAATCCGGGGATCTCTTCCTCGACGATCGCGCGCGGCGAGAGCTGCTTGGCGCTCCTGAACGCGCGCCGGAGCGCATCGGCGCCGGTGATGTTCGTGAACGTGTGGCGGCTGCGGGAGCCGATGCTCGGCTTCACGATGGCGGCGCGCCCGCCGCGCGCGATCGCATCGAACGCGCGTTCCGCCTGGGCGAGCGTCGTGCAGCTCTCGCCGCGCGGCACCGGCACGCCCGCGTTGCGGAACCGTTTTAAAATGATGCCTTTGTCGTCCATCCAGTCGAGCGCGCGGTCGCTCGCCGCGCGGGGGCGGGGGAGGCCGTCGAAGCCGCGCGTGTCGTTGCCGTAAGAAGCCCAGAAGAGCTCTCGCGGAAGGCCGAACGGGCGGAACTCGCGCATGGCGATGCCGCGGCGTTCCGCCTCGCGCCAGAGGACGGTGGCATGGGCGGTGTTTTCTTTGTCGGGATGCTCGACGATGATGCCGAGACCCATGGCTGCGGCGAGACGCGCCGCTGAAGGAGTGATCCGTCCCGGGCGCGTTGCGGAGACTGCCGGCCGCGTCATGCGCCAGATCGCCGCCATCGGGAGCTGGAGCAGTCCGATCGCCTCGTCGGCGCGGACGGACCAGCGCTCCACGGCGTGGGAGGCCACACCGGCCGGACCGCAATCAGGGCACTGCCGGCGGGGGCTTTTCGAGGAGGAAACGTCTGGCATATGCAGACAGTATAGAGGATTTTTCGCCGATCAGGCAAAACCGGGGAAGAAATCCGTTTTGACGTGCGAGCGGGGCACGCCCATGTCGTGCAGGAGCTTTTCGAATGCGTTCGTCATCGCGTGCGTTCCGGAAAGATAGAATGTCCGTTCGCGGTAATCGGGGATCGTGCGCCGGATCGTGCCGGCGTCGAGGCGCGCCACATTTCCTTTTGCGCCGCCTCCGGTCGTGACATAGACCGTCCGGAGCCCGATCTCACGCTCCGCCGCATCGAACGTTTCACGGTATGCCGCTTCATCATCGCTGCGGTTCGAGTAGAAGAGCACGGCATCGCGGCGCTCTCCGCGGTCGATAAGGTACTGCACCATGCTCCGGAACGGCGTGACGCCGATG
>JAKAGE010000038.1 GCA_021817655.1 bacterium | reverse complement strand
GGCTCAAGAGAAAGATTTGTACCTATTTCATAGGTATTAGCAAGGATGCCGCCATCGGTGCTTACTAAATTATTTATCCCTCCTAATTGATATTTTTTCGACTCCGGGACCATGGTGAGTTCGTACTGTGATCCGTTCGTCGTATACGTGTAGTAAAGGCTGGTGGAGGTCTGGTTCACGGGGTCCACAGGGAGCGATCCCACGGGGGATCCGGCGCTGATGGCCTTGAGATCGACGGGAATCCAGCCGGTGCCGTTCGTCGCATGGAGCGTGGAGCTTGCTGCGCATTGATAGGTCCATCCCGCGGGGAGGGCGGGGAGGCCGAGGCCCTGGCACTGGTCGCCCAGAGAAGAAGTGGCCATGGGATCGGGGACGGAGACGTACACGGAGGAGGCGATGCCGAAAGAGAATCCCGGGGAACCTGATTGATCGATGCTGTAAAGGTTGAGGGCGGAGTTCAGGGTCTGCATGTCCTGGAGGCGGTTCGCGTCCCTCGACTGCTTGAGAAGCTCTGCGGGGTTCAGGACGAGGACGACGACGACGGCAAGGATGGCGAGGATGGCGATGACGACGAGGAGCTCGATGAGGGTGAAGGCGGAATGGGGACGGGAGAGATTTCTCATAGTATCCATATCACGCCACGATCCCCCGCCGCTGCAACTCGGGATAGAGCCGTCCGGCGAGCGCATCATGGAACGCGTCCTGCACGAAATACGGCGACTTCTCGCTCGCCGCCATTGCCGCGCCGATCCCCTTATGAAACGCGACGTCGAGCAGGTATTCGATCTCCAGCCGCACTTCCGGCGCGGCATTCTGCGCATACGCGGGAAGCGGACTGGCGGCATCGTCGCCCGCGGACGTCGCCCCCGCTGGAATACCATTGTTATCCGGCGCCTCGCGGTCTAATGAGGGAAACGCCCTGATTGCCTCCTTCACCGCATCCACTCCTTCCCTATTTTTCACCCCCTCGAACTGCTGCGACCGATGGATCTCCGCAGCGAGCGTTTTTATGTCGGCCTCGAGCACATGTTCGAATGATGACGGCGCGGAATCCATATGGCGGTGATGATCGTTTGTTATAATGAATGCAATGTCCCGATCGACGAGGAATTGGCTGCTCTCCGGTATTCTTATTATAGCAATCTTCCTCCGCTTCTACCATTTCACCTCGACGCCCCCGGGGCTCTATCCGGACGAGGCGATCAACGGGAACGATGCGGTCGCCGCCGCGGAAACCGGACACTTCTTCCAGGTCTTCTATCCCAACAACAACGGCCGCGAAGGGCTTTACAACGACGTTCTTGCGATGATCCTCGCGGTATGGCCCGCCGTCCATGAACCATGGATCCTTCGCCTCCCTGCCGCGGTCGCCGGCGTCCTCACGGTCTGGGGGCTCTCTCTGCTCGTTGCTGAACTCTTCGGCGACGGCCCCGGACTGCTCGCGGCGTTTTTGCTCGCGACAAGCGTGTGGCACATCATCTTTTCGCGCATTGCGTTCCGCGCCATCCTCTCTCCGCTTCTTCTCGTCTGGGCCGTTTGGCTTCTTATCAAAGCATTCAGACAGCCGCCGTCAGCGCGCGCCTGGTGGTATACCGGGATCGCCGCCGTCATTTACTCGCTCGGCTTCTATACCTATATCGCATATCGCATCACCGCGCTCTTATTGCTCATTTTCATCCCATTTTTCCGCACCTACCCCCAGTTCTGGCGGCGGACGCTCGTATTCTTCCTCATCACCGTCGCCGTATTCGCGCCGCTTGGATGGTACTTCGCAACGGTTCCAGGCAGCTTTTTCGGACGCACGACGCAGATCGCCGTCACAAGCGCCGCCAACCCGGCGTATCGCTTCGCGGTCAATCTCGCCAAAGAAGCGCTTATGTTCAACGTGCACGGAGACAATAATTGGCGGCAGAACATAAGCGGCGCGCCGGAGCTGTTCTGGCCGGTCGGGATCCTGTTCCTTCTCGGCATCGGGCTCGCACTCTATTACGGCTGGCGCACATGGCGCAAGAAGTTCGTTTCCGCGGAGAACAAGGCGCTCTTCCCGCCCTTCGGCCTCTGGCTCTCGTTCGCGTGGCTCGCGCTCGGCATCCTCCCCGCCGCCGCATCGGACGAAGGCATTCCCCACGCGCTCCGCTCCATCCTTGCAATTCCTCCCGCGATGATCTTCGCCGCGCTCGGCGGCATCTGGCTCTATCGCCTTATTGCGCGCCGCGCGCATGCGCGGATCGCGGCCGCGCTTGCCGTCATATTCCTCGGTACCGTCGGCGCGTTTGCCTATTACGACTATTTCATCGTTTGGGCCGGCAACCCGAACGTCCCCGGCGCATTCAGCGCCAACTATGTGGAGATCGGGAGATCGATCGATGCACTTCCGTCACGCACGCCGAAATACGTCATTGTGAACGCGGGAGGCGTTCCCGTGAACGGCATTCCGATGCCCGCCGAAACGACGATGTTCGTCACTCATTCATTCACCGCAGCCGATGCTGCCGCCGCGCACATTCGCTATCTGCTCCCCGGTCAGAAGAGCCAGATCCCGCCCGGAACGCCCAGTGCGGACATATTCTCGATAAATTAAGCGCCGGGCGGAAGCCCGGCGCTTAATTTATATTTTGAACAGATCTTCGAATCCCAGCTTGAGCACCGCGAAAAGATAAATGATCTCCAGGATTCCCACGGTGTTCACGAGAAGGACGATGACGAACCACCATGGCTGCCCGCGGCGGCCGGCGTGCCAAAGCGCAAGCCCTTTCCAAAACAAGCTCCACGCAATCGCGACCAGGAACAGCGGCCCGAACATACCGGCCCATGCCCCGAATCCTATTGCCTGCCCAACGGTATTCATAGAAGGAGAGTCCGCTATATCTTGACGATCTCGACCTCGGTGTATTCCTGCTGATGCCCTTTCTTCTTGCGCGAGCGGGTCTTTGAGTGATATTTGAAAACGATCACTTTCTTTCCGCGAACCTCGCCCAAAACCTTCGCTTCCGCCTTGGCACCGGCGATATACGGGGTGCCAACGGAAACCTCGTCGCCCACGGAACGCAAAAGGACTTTTTCGAACATAAGCGCATCGCCGGCGGCAGCGGCGAGCTTCTCGATCTTCAGTTTTTGACCGGCGGATACGCGGTATTGCTTCCCGCCCGTTTCGATGACCGCAAAATCGTTTGCCATGGTGGTAGTCTCAATTGACGTTCAGTATAGCAACAAACGATAAAAATAGCAAGACGGCCATGATGAGCGTCGCACCGACGATCGTCCGGGAAAGCGTCTTGTCGCGCTCCTCAAGCGCCATCCCGATGAAAAAATTAAGGATGACGATGACGACCCCCAGAATGCCCATGAGCGCGATACCGCTGAAATTACCGGTCGCCGTGATCCCGTCGAGGGCATTGAAATGGAGGATGAACGGCCCCGTGCCGCCATTCCAGACCATAGGTTCCCCCGAAAGCGCGCCGTACGCCCAAAAGAATCCTCCGCACACGAGCAAAAGCGACAGAAGGGAAAGGATGCCGATCAACCGATGGCGTGCGATCTTCGTTTTCATGGCCGGATATCTTTTTCTTTTTTCCCGCCGCGCCGTGCGCCTTTGCCGCTCAAATGCGCGGCAGCTTCATCCGGATCCACGATATTGATCTCGATACCCGTGGAAAACTCGAATCCCGCATCGATCGAGACGCGCGGAACGATCTCAATGTGCCAATGATGGTGCGGATATGCCCTGCCGTCGAGCGGGGTATCGTGGATGAAAAAATTAAGATCGGGATCGTTGAGGTATTTCTTCATGCGTCGCAGGACATCCTGCAGAAGCCGCGCGACGGATCCCACCGTCTCCGCCGGTGTCTCGCGGAACGACGCCCAATGGCGCTTCGGCAGGACATTCACTTCGAACGGATGCTTTGCCGCATACGGGGCGATCGCGATCGCATGGGCAGTTTCACCGACGACGCGTACCCGCTTTTTGCGCTCCACGGCGATGATATCGCACCGAACGCATCGATTGAACTTTTTGAAGTATTCATTCGCTCCCCGAAGCGAATGCGCCGCATGTGCGGGAACGATGGGCAGCGTAAGGATCTGATAATGCGGATGCCAGACCGACGCCCCGGCGGCGGGACCGTAATTATAGAACGACGACACGTATGCGGCGCATTCGTCCTTTGCCGCCGCGGCATGCATATCGCGAAGGACGCCGAGCACGCGCGCGGCGTCCGCGGGCGCAAGCGCAGCGAACGGACGGTCATGGTCGCGGGTGATCAGCAAGCGGTGCGTGCCTACCGCAGTGCGCGCATGATAAATCCCGTAGCGGAACGGAACGGAGCATGCCTCGCTCCGCTCGATCGCCGGATACTTGTTCGGGATCACCGCGATGCGCCAGTGCTTCTCATCGGGATATGCCGCGATGAGCGGCCAGTTTCCGGACCGTTCCAGATCTTCGAACGGACACGCGCGTTTCGGCGTGGGCTTCCGGACCGGACGTTTCGCATCCAAAAACTTCGGCCGCGCGGCGCGCCCCGGCGCGAGCATCACCCAGTCCCCCGAGGTAAGATCCTGTCTCAATTCACTCATGTCAGTTGGTCGTACTGCTGCCGGCCGTTGCTGCAGCCGCGGTGGTCGCCGTGGCGGCCATCCTGCTGTAATAATACCAGCTAAAGACCTTCCCGGCGATCGGAACCGCATTAAGGCTTCCCTGTTTTGAGTTCTCGATAAGGATCAGCAGCGCGATCCGGGGATCCGAGCACGGGAAATAGCCGACGAAGAGCGCGTTCTCTTCCGCATTGTTCTTGACCTGGGCCGACCCCGTCTTCGCGCATGCCTGCGCCGGCAGATTGTCGATCGTATAGGCCGTGCCCCGCGGCGATGTCACCGCTTCGAGCATTCCCGCCTGCACCGCCTGGATCTGCGGCAGGAGCGACGTCAGGTCCTCATTCACGTGCGGCGTGGAGCTTGCATTGAGATACGGACGCCACACCGTGCCCCCGTTCGCGATCGCGCCGATGTAGCTCAGGAGCTGGACCGGGGTCACCGCAAGCGAACCCTGTCCGATTGCAACGTTATACGTGTCGCCGAGCGACCACTTCTCGGCCGAAATGCCGTTCCACCAGGCGGGGGTCGGAAGGAATCCCGATGCCTCGCCCGGAAGATCGATCCCCGTCGGGATGCCCAGTCCGAATTTCTGCCACCAGGCATCAAGGGCGTCCGGGCCGAGCCCCGTAATGCCGTAATCGACGGAATCATTGAGCGGAGGCGTCGTATACGCGGGCGACCCGCCGATCACGATATAAAAATAGACATCGGACGACTGCGCAAGCGCCGCGGCAAGATCGATGTATCCGTGCGGCTCCCAGTCCGCATAGCGCGTGGGACTCGCGGGATTGTAAGGATTCGGCACCATGAGATAACCCGGAGAATAGAGCTCGTGATTCGGCGTGATGATGCCGTCCTTCAGTACGGCGACGGCGTCGAGCGGCTTGATCGTCGAGCCCGGCTGATATTGCCCCGCCACCACACGATTGAAGAGCGGGCGCAACGGGGACGTAAGATAGCCATGGATCTCCGCCGAACTGCTCGCGGGATTCGAAAAGGCATTGTCGTCGTACCCGGGCACATTCACAAGCGCAAGCACCTTTCCGTTCCGGGGATCGATCGCGAGCCCGAGCCCCACCTGCCGCCCGAGGATCGCGAGCTCGTTCGCGATCGCATCATACATCTCGGTCTGCAGGGCTCCGTCGATCGTAAGATGCACCGCCTTCCCGATCGTCGGCGCGGACTGCTGCTTTTCGCCGAGCACTTTGCCGAATGCGTCGGTGAACCTGATATCCACGCCGGGCGTCCCCTGGAGGACGGTGTCGTACTCCTCTTCGATCCCCGCCTTGCCTACGAGGTCCGTCGGCGAGAGATTCGGGTCGCTCTGAAGATCCTGCTGCGTGACGCTTCCCACATAGCCGACGACGGACGAGAACACCGGCCCGCCCGGATAGACCCGCTCGAAATCGCTCTGAATGCGGATCGTGGGAAGCGCAAGCGCCTGGAGGTCCACCAGCTGCGTCGGCGTGAGATTCTGCTGGAGCATCACCGGCGTCGCAAAATCCTGTGCGGCGCTCCCCTGAAGCATCGACCATACCGTGGATGATGACAGGCCGAGGATGGTATGCGCGGCGGCAAGCGTCGAACTCTGGACCGTCGGGTCGGTCAGGAACGCATGCGGTTCGAGCACCGCATCGAACACCGCTTTGTTCGCCGTAAGAGGATCCCCTTCGGCGTCGTAAATGATGCCGCGCGGCGCGGGCGTGGATTGGGCCGCTTCCGCATTGTCGGCGGCACGGGCGGAATAATACGCCCACCCGGAAAGATTGAGCCATGCGACGCGCGCGAAAACCGTGATCACGATCGCCGCGCCGATGACGGCAAGCACGATGAACGGTTTTCCGCCGACCGGAACCTCCACCATGTCGAGATCGTGGCCCCAGTCGTCATTGAGCGAATCCTCGAACGGTATATCGATGTCCGGCCTCTGCTTTTTCATTCGGCTCTATTATATTATGCCCGCCCGAGGCGTTCCAGCGTGCCGAACACGAGCGCGGCGAACACAAGACTCCCCAAAAGATCGTTTCCGAAGAGTCCGATCCGTGGCACGAACGAAGCGGGGGCAAGGGCAAGATAAAGAACGGCGAATCCGGCGACGATCGACGCCGGCATGGCGACCCACGGCGCCAAAGCGAATGCCTTATGGAACACAAAGGCAGCGACCGGAATGAGGGCGAACACGATGATGTCAGGGCTTATCCCCGGCTGCCAATTCACAATGAAAACCGCGGCGAGGATGAATGCGACAAGCTCCCACACGTCGAAGAAAAACGCGAAAACGATGAGCGCCGCAAGGATGAAGTTGACGAACATGCCGGCCGACGCGAACCAGAACTGGAGCGCGCAGGCAAGCAGCAGAATAAGGATGCCAAGGATGAAACGGATGCGCATGAACGGTCGTTTCTTAGGGTGTGATAAGAACGGTTTCGACGTTATTGATATCGTAGGGAATATCGATGGATGCCTGTTCGAACAGATTGTCCGGGGACGTGCTCGTTGCCGTCACTTCCGCGATCGGCAGGGCATACGGCATGTCCGGGGCGGCGGTATAAACGATATCGCCCGGGACGATCGCATCGTTCGCCGCGATCGACCCGATGAAGGGTTCTGCGCCGCCCTGCAGGAGCCCGTCATACCCGTGCGCACCGATGCGCACCGGCATTTTCATGCCATCGTCGAAGATCGTCCGAACGAGGGCCGAGTCGGAATAGACGCTTACCACCTGTCCGAGGAGCATGCCCTGATAGACCGCCGCGGCGCCCTGCGTCACTCCTTCGCGCGATCCGGCATTCACCAGCAGTTCGTTCTTAAAATTCATAGGGTAGCGGGAATAGACCATTGCCCTGATCGCGTTCGGCGTCGACGTCGGCAGCTGCGCCTGGATCACCTGCAACGCGGCGAGCTGGGCCTTCAATGCGTCGTTCTCCGCGGCAAGCGAGGCAACCGTGCCGCTGTTTTGGCCGCCGCCCAAGGAGTCGGAGGGCGACGGGCTCAAAAAATCCCGGAGAGCCCACCCGTACGACGGGACAAAGAAAATGAGTGCGGCAAGGATGACGATGAGCGTCCCGGAAACCCAC